>NZ_LZMM01000029.1:0-61195 GCF_001665945.1 Kocuria sp. ICS0012
CCCCCCCCCCCCCCGCCCCCCCCCCCCCCCCCCACCCCCCCGGGGCCCCCCCCCGGGGGGTGGGGGCCGCGCCGCCCCCGGGCCGGGGGCCCCGGCCCCACAATTCGGCGACCAACCCCCCCCGGCGCGCCCGGTTTGGCTCCACGTCGGCTCACGCCGAGGGTGTCTGCTCAGCCGCGGGATGAGGCCCTGAATGCTGCGGCCACCGCACCGGCAGTCCCGGAAGTGACTCAGACTTCCTCGGAGGACACAATCTTCTCGCCGTCTTTGGTGGCGCTGCCGGCCTTGAGCGCCGCGAGCCGCGCCTCGATCTCGGTTTGCTGACCCATGTCCTCGAGCGCCTCGAACTGGCGGTCCAGGGAGGAATCGGCGAGCTCTTGCTGGCCGGCCACGCGAGCCTCCTCGCGGCGGACCTTGTCCTCAAACCGGGAGACCTCGCTCGTGGGGTCCATGACGTCGAACGCCTTGAGGGAGTCCTGCACCTGGGCCTGGGCCTGGACGGTCTTCTGACGAGCGGCCAGCTCGTCACGCTTGGCGGAGAGCTCCTGGAGCTTGCCGCGCATGGTGTTGAGCCCGTCCTTGAGCTTCTCCACGACCTCGGTCTGGGACGCGATCTGGGGTTCGACCCCGCGGGCCTCGCTCTCGGACTGGATCTGACGTTGCAGCGCGACCTTGGCGAGGTTGTCGAACTTCTGGGCCTCGCTCTCCTTGCCGGACGAACGGAACTCCTCCGCCTTGTTGGACGCGGCCAGTGCCTTATTACCCCACTGGGCGGCCTCCTGGACGTCCTCGGCGTGGTCCTTCTCGAGCAAGCGGAGGTTACCGATGGTCTGGGCCACGGCGGACTCCGCCTCGCGGATGTTCTCGGTGTAGTCGCGGACCATCTGGTCCAGCATCTTCTGGGGGTCCTCCGCGGAATCGATCATCGCGTTGATGTTCGCCTTGGCCAGCTGAGCGATCCGCCCGAAAATGGACTGTTTGGACATGGTGTTCTCCTCTTCTCGTATCTCGGACAAAACTGAAATCTGTCACGGGGCGGCGGGTGCGTCGCTCACCCGGAGGGGGTCAGAAGTTCCCGCCCACACCGCCGTCGAAGCCACCGAAATCGCCGCCTCCGCCGCCGAAACCGCCGCCGAAGTCACCGCCTCCGCCGCCGTAGTGGCCCCCGCCGATGCCGCCGTTGAGGATCCCGCCCAGCAGGATCCCGCCGAGCATGGCACCACCGAGGCCGTTGCTGCGCCGGCCGTAACCCATGCCGCCGTAGCCCATGGGGGAGTTGTAGAACTCGTCCACGTCCGTCTGTGCGGAGCGCTGTGCGGAATCCGCGAGGCGGATGGACTGGTTGGCCTCGTTGAGTGCCCGCTCGGGATCAGAGTTCTGCAGTTGCTGCGCGATCTCCAGGTGGCGTTCGGCCTCCGCGAGTTCCGTGCGCGCGCGGGCGCCCACACCGCCGCGGCGCGCCCACACGTAGTCGGACGCGGTGGTCAGGCTCGCCTGCGCGCTCACGAGCGCGTGGGACAGGGTCTCGCGCGCGGAGCGGGCGCGGTCGTTCGCGCTACGGACGTCGTCCAGGCCCTTGTCGAGCTCGGCCTTGGCCTGCGCGAGTCGGCGGGCGGAGCCCATGGGGTCGTAGCGCCCGGAACGCATGTTCTGGGTCACGGTCTGCAGCACGGAGCGCACCCCGGCGGCGGCACCCGCGAGCTCGGGACGGGAGCCCTGCTGGACCAGTCCCTCGGCCTCGGCGACGTCCCGCTGGGCGATGCTCACGGCGTCCTTGAGGGACTCCTCGGCCTTGGCCAGTTCCCGGCGGGCGTTCTCCACCGAGGTGATCAGACCCTCGGCCTGGCCCTGCGCCTCCTCGGCGGCTCGGATGTTGAGCACGGCCTGGGAAACCTGTCCCGCGTCCAGGTGCTGTTGGGCCTGGGTGATCGCGGAGTCGGCGAACTCGAGGCGTTCGCGTGCCTGCTCGCCGTTGTCCCGCACGGGGGCCAGAGCGGCGTCGTCGTACGTTGCGTGCAGCGAGACGAGCAAGGACTCGGCGTCCTGCAGGCGCGGCTGGACACCGGCCACGGCGTGGCGCACGTCCTCGAGCGCCTCGGGGGCGCGGGTCTCGAGTTGACGCAACTGCGAGAAGTTCTGTTCCTGTTCCGCAAGAGAGCCGCGCGCCTGGTTGGAGCGCTCGATGATTTCCCCGAGCCACGCGCGCTGGTCCGCCTCGGTGTCCGGGATGTGGTCCTCGAGCTTCTGCTGCAGCTCGAAGGACGCGCGCATATGCTCCTTGGCCCGCGCGAGCGCGTGCTCGAACGGCTGGGTCTGCTCGCGGCCGTACTGCAGCTGCGCGAAGGTGAGTTCCTGCTCGGAGTGCTGGATCGCGTTGTCCGCCTCCACGAGCGCCGAACCCGCGCGCTTGTGCAGCTCGGGCAGGGGCACGAGCGGTCGCTGCGGCGCGCTGCTGCCGTTGTGCGGTCCCGGGGCCTGGGGTGCATCCGCACGACGACGCCGCCCGCGCATGAGCGACGCGACGCCCACGCCCGCGGCCGCGAGCCCGCCGAGCACCACGACCCCGCCGACCACACCGCCGGCCCCGTTCAGGCTCACCCCGCCGAGTTTCGAGTCGATCCCCTTCACGGCACCCTGGGCGGCGGCGTCCCAGTTGCCGTTGCGCAGGGCCGGGACGATGTTCTCGTTGTAGATCTCCTGGGTGTCCGAGCGGGACAGGGGACCCGCCGAGTTGGCCACGAACCGCGCCTGGCGGGTCTCGGTGGCCACGGTGAGCACGGCGTCGTTCGTCCCGAAACCATTGTTCCGGGCGAAGTCCTGGACCCACTGACCGGGATCGGTGGGGTTCGTGAACCGGTCCACGTACACCACGTAGAGCGTGATGTTGTGTTCGCTGGCGACCCTGTTGATCTCGTCCTGCAACTGCGACGTGTTGCCCAGGACGTTGGCCGAATCCACGATCCGTGTGCCGGGGTCCACCTGCTGAGGGGGCTCGGCCAGGGCGGCGGGCGCCGCGAACAAGCACACTCCCGAGAGTACGGTCGCGGAAACAGCGCGGCGCCAAACGGTGTGTGAATTCATGACCCTCGTTCCAATCGATCTCAGCCCGGCGGACGCCCGCCCGGGGATCGTCCCCGGGACATGATGGTCGTCCGAGTCACAGACTACGCTGAACGGACAATGCGGTCACGAGATCAGCGAGCGTCCCGGAGATCGCCAGACAACGTGCAGGAATCGGCCAGTTCTCACAGCCGCGGCTCAGTACGCCCGGGCATACTGGGCCACCGGAAGCCGCCGGGCGGGTCCCGGTATCCGCATCCAGACACACGATCCCTCGACGTCCTGTCACAGTCCTGAAGGAGAGAACATGGCCGATTCCTATGACCCCCGTGCGGGCGGCGATCCCCAGCGTCCCGTGCCCCGGTACGGCCAGTACGGCTCCGGGACGGAGGGCACCGGCCAGGGTTCGCCGTGGCACGCGCAGGACACCCAACCCATCCCGCCCGCGGGCGAACACCCCGGCGCCACCGGGGGTTACCAGTACGGCACCTATTCCGGTGGTCAGGACGGCTACACCGCGGCGTCGCAACCGGCCGGTGGTGCTGCGACCGCCACGACGCCCAAGCGCAAGTTCTCGGCGGGTGCCCTGGTCGCCGGGATGGTGCTCGCAGGGCTGATCGGTGCGGGGACCGCGGTGGGGACCGGCGCCCTCGCCGAGAACAACGGCGTGTCCGCGGCGGGCAACAGCTCCCCGGTGATCGTGAACAACACGGAATCGGTCAACCAGATCACGGGGGCCACCCACAAGGCCTCCCCGTCCGTGGTGACGATCTCCGCGTCCGCCGGGGACCGCGCGGGGACGGGGTCCGGTGTGATCCTGGACGATCAAGGACACATCCTCACCAACACCCACGTGGTCACGCTGGACGGCGCGAGCTCGGATGCCAACCTGGAGGTCCAGACCTCGGACGGTTCCGTGCGCAAGGCCAGCCTCGTGGGCACGGACCCCGAATCGGACCTCGCGGTGATCAAGGTGGACCCGAGCGGTCTCACGCCCGCGGAGTTCGGGGATTCGAGCAAGCTCAACGTGGGGGACACCGCGATCGCGATCGGCTCACCGCTCGGGCTGAGCGGGACCGTCACGGACGGCATCGTCTCCACGCTCAACCGGACGATCGCCGTCGCCTCCTCAGCGGCGCAGGAGACCCCAGAGGACTCCCAGCAGGGCGGCGGCGGGCAGGACTTCTTCTTCAACTTCCCGGACAACGGGCAGTCGGGCTCGCAGTCCGCGAAGTCGAGCGTCTACCTCAACGTCCTGCAGACGGACGCGGCGATCAACCCCGGCAACTCGGGCGGCGCGCTCGTGAACTCGAGCGGTCAGGTGATCGGCATCAACGTGGCGATCGCCTCGGCGGCGGGGTCCTCCTCGAACGACTCCTCCAGTGCGGGGAACATCGGGGTGGGATTCTCGATCCCGTCCAACACGGCCAAGCGGGTCGCGGACGAGATCATCAAGGACGGCAAGGCCACGCACGGCTACCTGGGCGCGTCCGTCTCCGCCTACACGCCGTCCGGGAGCAACTCGGAGCAGTTCTCCTCGGGTGCCCTCGTGCGCAGCGTGCAGGACGGCTCCCCGGCTGCGGACACCGGGTTGCGCGCGAACGACGTGATCACGCAGTTCAACGGCAAGCGCATCACGGACGCGGACGCCCTCACTGCCGGCGTGCGGGAACTCGCGGCCGGGACGGAGGCGGAGGTCACCTACCGGCGCGGCGGGGACGAGCACACGGCCAAGGTCAGGGTGGGCAACGCCGCCGAGCAATCGGGCAAGTAGGCGCCCGCGGCTCCGGCCGCGCCGACGGCGTTCACGACGGCGCTCGCAGGGTGTGCATACGCACGGTACCCGGCGAGCGCCGTCGTCGTGGCGGGATCACACGCCGTCGGGGAAGCCCAACTGCCGCCAGGCCTCGTAGAGTGCGATGGATGCGGAGTTGGCGAGGTTGAGGGAGCGACGCCCGGGCAGCATGGGGATCCGGACGTGTTCGGTGACGTGCTCGTCCTCGAGGACATCGGTGGGCAGCCCCGTGGACTCGCGGCCGAAGAGCAGGACGTCCCCGTCCTGGTAGGTCACGTCCGTGTGGCGGGTGCTCGAGTGGGACGTGAACGCGAGGACCCGGGCGTCCCCGAGCGCGTCCCACAGCGCTTCCACGCTGGGGTGCACGTCCATGACCGCGAGATCGTGGTAGTCCAACCCCGCCCGGCGCAGGTGGGCGTCCCCGAACGTGAAGCCCAGGGGCTCCACGAGGTGCAGGCGCGCGCCCGTACAGGCCGCCAGGCGGATGGCGTTTCCCGTGTTGCCGGGGATCTCGGGGGTGTGGAAGACGAAATGCAGCATGGCTGCGAGTGTAGGCGCGTCCGCCCGGCACGGCACCGGCGGGGCGGGGCGTTGTATCGACGCAGCCGGGGGTCTCACCGGCGGTGCGCTGGGGGAGGTCGCACCGGAGGTGCGCGGCCGAGGGAGGGCCGCGGTGGGCGCGCCTAGAATTGGACCCATGCCCACAACGCGCGTCTACATGGATCACGCCGCCACGACCGACATGCTGCCCGAGGCCGTCGAGGCCTACGTGGCGCAGGTCCAGCGCGGCGGCAACCCCGCGTCCCTGCACTCGGGTGGGCGCTCCGCGCGCATGGCCCTGGAGACCGGGCGGGACAGCGTGGCCGCCGCGTTGAACGCGGAACCGGTGGAGATCATCCTCACGTCCGGCGGGACGGAAGCGGACAACATGGCCGTGCTCGGGCTGTTCCGGGCGGCCCGGGACGCGGATTCGCGTCGCACCGTGATCGCGCTGTCCACCGTGGAACACCACGCGGTATCCGAGGCCGCCGAGTGGCTCGCCGCGCACGAGGGCGCCGAGCTCGCGTGGCTCGAGGTCGATGCCGACGGCCGGGTGGACCCCGACGACCTGCGGGAGCTGCTCGCCCGCCGCGGCGACGAGCTGGCCCTGGTGACTGTGATGTGGGCCAACAACGAGGTCGGCACGGTGCAACCGATCGCGGAGCTCGCGGCCCTGTGCGACCGGGTGGGGGTGTCCTTCCACGTGGACGCCGTGCAGGCGTTCTGCGCGGTGCCCGTGGACGCGCACTTGCCCGGGATCAGCACTCTTGCGGTGTCCGCACACAAGCTCGGCGGTCCGATGGGTGTGGGCGCGCTGTACGCCCCCCGCACGGTGACGTTGGCCGCCACGAGTTTCGGCGGGGGCCAGGAGCGCAGCGTGCGTTCCGGCACGGTCAACGCCGCGGGGGCGGCCGCGTTCGGTGCCGCAGTGCACGCCGCCCAGCGTGATGCGCACGCCGAGTTCGTGCGTCGCGCACGATTGCGCGACACCCTCGTGGCGGGGATCCGCGAACGGGTCCCGCAGGCCGTGCTGCGCGGGCCCGAGCCCGGCGCACCCGAGGACGAGTGGGCGCGCCCCACGCGGCTGCCGGGCAACGCACACTTCACGTTCCCCGGGTGCGAGGGCGATTCCATGCTCTTCCTCTTCGACGCCGCGGGGGTCGCGCTGTCCACGGGCTCGGCGTGCAACGCGGGCGTCCCGCGCGCATCCCACGTGTTGCTGGCCATGGGCGTGCCCGAGGAGACCGCGCGCGGTGCCCAGCGCTTCTCCCTGGGACACTCGAGCACGCCGGACGACGTCGCCGCGGTGCTGGCTGCCGTGGCGGAGGTCTACGACCGCGCCCACACCGCGGGGCTGTCCGGGCACGTCCCGGGCTTCGCGTCCTGAGCAGCGCCGTCAGGAACCGCGGAGTGGCCGGGAACGGCGGGGTCGGGAACGGCGTCGTCGGGAACTGCGGCGCCGTCGGGAATAGCCCCGGCGGCGCGCTGGTTGTTAAACCGGTTCGACCCACAATTTTCGACCCTCGACGGACCTGGAGGAATTGACGTGCGTGTTCTGGCAGCGATGAGCGGCGGTGTGGACTCGGCGGTGGCCGCGGCGCGCGCCGTGGACGCGGGGCACGACGTCACGGGCGTGCACCTGGCGCTGTCCCGCACCCCGGGCACGCTGCGCACGGGCGCGCGGGGGTGTTGCACGATCGAGGACTCCCGGGATGCGTGGCGCGCGGCCGAGAAGCTCGGGATCCCGTACTACGTGTGGGACTTCTCCGAACGGTTCCAGGCGGACGTCGTGGACGACTTCGTGGCCGAGTACGCTGCGGGGCGTACCCCCAACCCGTGCATGCGCTGCAACGAGAAGATCAAGTTCGCGGCCCTGCTCGAGAAAGCGCTCGCCCTGGGGTTCGACGCCGTGTGCACGGGCCACTACGCCAAGGTCGTGACGGATGCGGACGGGCACAAGGAACTGCACCGCGCGGCCGATTGGGCCAAGGACCAGTCCTACGTGCTGGGCGTGCTCACCGCCGAGCAGCTTGAGCACGCGATCTTCCCCCTGGCCGAGACCCCGTCCAAGGCGCAGGTGCGCGCCGAGGCTGAGGAGCGCGGGCTGTCCGTGGCCAAGAAGCCCGATTCGCACGACATCTGCTTCATCCCGGACGGGGACACCCGCGGGTGGCTCGAGGACCACATGGAGCTCGCCCCCGGGAGGATCGTGGACACCCAAGGCACCGAACTCGGTGAGCACCGCGGCGCGCACGCCTACACGGTGGGTCAGCGCCGGGGTCTGCACATCGGCCGGCCCGCCCCGGACGGCAAGCCCCGCTTCGTCCTGGAGATCCGGCCCAAGACCAACGAGGTGGTCGTGGGGCCGGAGGCCCTGCTGTCGATCGACGTCATGGAGGGCATCCGCCCGTCGTGGGCTGGGCTCCCGCCCCGCGAGGTCGCGGCGATGGCCGAGGACGTGGACGGTCGCTCCGATGAGTTCCCCGTGACGGTCCAGGTGCGCGCCCACGGCGATCCCGCGCCGGCGCGCGCGTGGCTCACCCGGCAGGACGGGCAGCAGCGGTTGTCCGTGCGCCTCGACGAGCCCCAGCGCGGTGTGGCTCCCGGGCAGACCATGGTGCTCTACCAGGGCACCCGTGTGCTGGGCCAGGCCACCATCGACGCCGCCTTCGCCGATCGCGCGGCCGCGGCCGCGTCCTGAGCCCCACGTGGGGCGGCATGACCGCCACACGACCGGGCGCCGGGCGCGCCACCATTACAGTGGACGCATGAGTGCAGTTACCGACCCCGCCGACCACGCGCCCGTCGACTCATCGGGAGCCGATTCACCGGGCACCGACCGTCCCGCGGACAGCGCGTTGACGCGATTGGAAGCCATTCGCGGCACGATCGACAACATCGACGCCGCACTCGTGCACCTGCTTGCCGAACGCTTCAAGGCGACCCAACAGGTGGGCAAGCTCAAGGCGGAGAACGACCTCCCGCCCTCGGACCCCGAACGCGAGAAGACGCAAATCCACCGGTTGCGCCGACTTGCGGAGGCCGCACACCTGGATCCCGAGTTCGCGGAGAAGTTCCTGAACTTCATCATCAGCGAGGTCATCCGCCACCACGAAGCCATTTCCGAAAACCACCAGCGCAGCACCGACGCATGAGCGAAGCAGTCACCGCGACCCTCACCCGTTCCCTACGGGGCACGGACCTCCTCGAGACGTTCACCGTGCTGCGCGGCGAGCTGGGCGCACCGCACCTGGCCACCGTGCCGCTGCTGCCGGAGCGGGGTCCGCACGCCGAGCTCGCGGCCCGCACGTGCGCCGTGCTCGATTCCCTCTACGCGGACCGGCAGCCCCACGGGTGGCGGATCAGCGGTGTCCCCGGCGACGACTCCCGCCGTGCACGCCGGCAACTGGAGAGCGACCTCAACATGGTCGCGGACGTCCTGGGCGCCGAATCCGGCGCGGACACGGGACCGATCACCTTCTCGCTGCTCGGCCCGGTCTCCCTCGCGGCGACCGTCCACGTGCACAACGGGGAGAAGCTGCAGTCGGATCCCGGCGCTCGCCGTGATCTCGCGCAGTCGTGGTGCTTGGGCATCGCAGACCTCGTGGCCGTGCTGCGGCGCAACACGGACGGGCGCGGTGTCGTGCTGGTGCTCGAGGAACCCGAGCTGGAACGCGTGGTGACCGGGCGCATCCCGACCGCGAGCGGCTACCGCACCCTGCGTGCGCTGCCGCGCCAGGAACTGCGCGCCACGCTCTCGGACGCCGTGGCCGCGTGCCGTGCGACGGGGGCGGAGACCGTGGTCCTGGACGCGGGCGCCGTCGGGATCGACTGGACCCCGCGGGTCGGCGCGGACGCCGCCGTGCTTGGTCTGCCGGACGGGCCCACCGAGCAGTGGGAGCCCCTCGCGGCCCTGCACGAGGCGGGGGTGCGGTTGTGTTTCGACACCGTCCCTGTGGCCGGGCGCACGCCCGTGTCCGAGCTCGTGCGGCGCGTGCTGGGCCCGTGGCGTGAGCTGGGCATGGATCCGGCGGCGTTGCTGGGAACCGTGCTGGCGCCGTCGGCGCGGATCAGCGAGCTCACCCCGCCGGAACTGCCGGACGCCCTGCAGCGGGTGACGCACCTGGGCGGCGCGCTCACCGAGGCGTGCAACGAGGGTTGAGCCCGGCCAGGCCGTAGAATCGAGGGCGTACACGGACGCCGATCCCGGCCGCTCCGGGTGTCAGGGACGAGCGCGAAAGCGGGCCATGAAAGCAAGAATCCTGGTGGTGGACGACGACGCCGCGTTGTCCGAAATGATCGGCATCATCCTCGCGTCCGAGGACTTCGAGCCCGTCTACTGCTACGACGGCGCCGGCGCCCGGGACGTGTTCCGCGCCTCCGAACCGGACCTCATCCTCCTGGACCTCATGCTCCCCGGCATGGACGGGATCCAGGTGTGCCAACAGATCCGCGCCGAGTCGGACATCCCGATCGTGATGCTCACCGCCAAGTCCGACACCGCGGACGTGGTGCGCGGGCTCGAGGCCGGCGCGGACGACTACGTCCCCAAGCCCTTCAAACCCGCCGAGCTCGTGGCCCGCGTCAAGGCGCGTCTGCGCCCTATGGACCGCGGGGCCACCCAGGAGATCACGCTCGGGGACATCGTGATCGATGTGACCGGGCACAGCGTGACCCGGGCCGGGCAGGAGATTTCCCTGACCCCGCTGGAGTTCGACCTGCTCGCGACCCTGGCGCGCTCGCCGCACCAGGTGTTCAGCCGGGACGAGCTGCTGCGTGACGTGTGGGGCTACCCCCACGCCGCGGACAACCGCCTGGTCAACGTGCACGTGCAGCGGTTGCGCTCCAAGGTGGAACGCGATCCGGAGAACCCGGAGGTGGTCCTCACGGTGCGCGGGATCGGCTACAAAGCCGGGGGACACGCGCATAAATGACGTCCGCCCCGGCGCGACCCGTGGCGCACAGCCCCGCCGAGCGGCGTCGACCCAAACGCTTCCGCAGGATCCGGCTGGGTCGGCGCATGCTCATCCGCCGCTGGCGGCAGTCCCTGCAGTTTCGCGCGATCGCCGTGGCGCTCACGCTCACGTCCGTGGCGTTCCTCGCCACGGGTAGCTTTCTGTCCCACCAGATCGCGGACCGGTTGTTCACCGACCGCCTGGACCAGGTGCTCGAGGAGGCCCGCAGCGACATCCGCACCGCCCAAGCGAGCTTCGACGCCTCGGACGCCTCCGACCGCACCGAGGTCCAGGCGCTGATCAACTCCACGCTGGGCGGGCTGAGCCAGGACACGAGCACCACCGACCACCGCTGGATCCTGATCCCCCTGGACCAGGGCGCGGGGCAGTTGTTCGTGGGCGTGCAGACCGAGAGCGCGTGGATGACCTCCGCCACCGTGCCCCAACAACTGCAACGGCGCGTGGCCAATGGGGACGGCACGTACTGGCAACCGGCCTCGGTCCGTATGGCGGAGAACGAGCCGAAGAAACCGGTCATCGTGATCGGGGACGTAGTCCAGCTCAATCAGAACTCTCGCTACGGGTTGTACTTCGTCTACGATTTCTCGGACCCGCAGGCCACCCTGGACTCGATCCACGCGGTGCTGTTGCTGTCCATGGTCGCGCTGTTGCTGCTCGTGGGAACCATCGTGTGGTACGTGACCCGGGAAGTGGTGCGCCCGGTCTCGAGTACGGCGCGCGTGTCGCAGCGGTTGTCCGAGGGTGATCTGGACGTGCGCATGGAGGTCCACGGCAGCAACGAGGCCGCCCGGTTGAGCCGTTCGTTCAACCGCATGGCGGATTCCATCCAGGAGCAGATCACCCAGCTCGAACAACTCTCGTCCATGCAGCAGACATTCGTCTCGGACGTCTCCCACGAGCTGCGCACGCCCTTGACCACTGTGAAGATGGCCGCGGAGGTGCTCTACAATGCACGCGAGGACTTCGATCCCGTCAACCGGCGCTCCGCCGAGCTGCTGCACAACCAGGTGGACCGCTTCGACTCGTTGCTCTCGGACCTGCTCGAGATTTCACGGTTCGACGCCGGCGCGGCCCGCCTGGACATGGCGTCCACGGACATCTTCACCGTCATCTACGACGTCGTGGAGGCGTGCGCGCCGCTCGTGCTCGAATGCGGTTCGGAGCTCACGGTGCGGTCCACCCTGACCCGCTGCGTGGTGCAGATGGACCAGCGGCGGATCGACCGGATCCTGCGCAATCTCGTGATCAACGCGCTCGAGCACGGGGAGAGCAAGCCCGTGGACATCTACGTGGGCGCCAACGAGAACTGTGTGTCCGTGGCGGTGCGCGACCACGGCATCGGGATGACCGAGGAGCAGACGACCAAGGTCTTCAACCGGTTCTGGCGCGGGGATCCCGCGCGCGCTCGCACGGTGGGCGGTACGGGCCTGGGGCTCGCGATCGCCACGGAGGACACGCGGTTGCACGGGGGCGCGCTCACGGTGTGGGCCGAACCCGACAATGGCGCATGCTTCCGGCTCACCCTGCCCCTGCTGCGGAACCAGGTGCTGGATCCAGAGCAGCCCAATCCGCTGCCCATGCCACCCGTGGAACAGCACAGCGAATCCACCGCTCGGGTCACCGACACCGGTTCGTTGCAGCTCACTGCCCCGGCCGTGCGCCCGAGCGAGGACCGGGACACGGGCCAGCTGCTCATGGACTTTTCGGACGCCGACGTGGCCGCCGGGGAGCCAGCCGCGACGACGGATGCGAACGCCTCGGCACAAGAGCGCACGGGCTCGAGCGCCTCGCGACACCGTGATCGGACGGAGGAGTCATGAATCCCGCAGACCACGATCGGACCCGTGATCGGGCGGATGCCATCCGGGCCGTCGGGGACGCGCGCCGGGTGAGCGACGTCGTGTTCGGGACCACGCGGCGTCGGGCGCGGTACACGGGCCTGGCGTGCGCGATGGTTCTGGGCCTGACCCTCTCCGCGTGCGGGGCCATGCCGCGCTCCGGGCCCGTGCACAAGGTGATCGAGCCTACGGAGCAGACCCAGCAGTCCGCGATGCCCTTCAATCCCCAGGGGCCCCGGGTGGGGGCCACGGCCCAGGAGATTGTGGAGGGGTTCCTGGCCGCCGGGGTGGGCGCGCAGGACGACTACTCCGTGGCCCGCCAGTACCTCACACCGCAGCTCGCCGCGACCTGGAAGCCGGATACCCGCGTGCTCATCCACTCGGGGGAGCCCACCACGGTGCCGCGGCTCAACGACGGCGAATTCCGCACGAGCATGGAGGTCAGCGGGGAGCTCAGTGCCAGCGGCGTGCTCGCCAAGCAGCCCTCGGGCAGCACGCGCGTCCTGGATTTCGTGCTCACCTCGGTGGACGGGCAGTGGCGGATCTCCCGGGCGCCCGACGGCGTGGTGGTCCCGCAAGCGGACTTCGAGAAGATCTTTTCGCCCACCAACCTCTACTTCTACTCGGCTCAGGACAGCAAGTACCTCGTTCCGGATCCGCGGTGGTTCGCGACCCGCTCCACGACCTCCACGGCGGCGGTGCGCGCGCTCATGCGCGGGCCCGCCGCGTATCTGGGCAATGCCGTGACCAGTGCGATCCCGCAGGGTACCGCGCTGTCCCGTTCGGCCGTGCCGGTGTCCGGGGGGACCGCGGCGGTGGACCTCACGCTCGCGAGCTTCGACCCCGCGGAGGTGAACCAGGCACGCCGGATGGAACAACAGCTGCGGGCCACCCTGCGCACCATCCCGAACGTGGACGACGTCGAACTGCGGATCAACGACGCCCCGGTGGACACCTCCGGCGGCAGCGACAACGACCCGATCCAGACCGTGACCGTCCCCAACCGGCAAATCGGGGTCTCCGACAACAAGCTCGCGTTCTACCAGGGCGGCCAGACCGAACTGATCCCGGACCTCACGGTGCCCGAGGGCGTCACGCTCAGCAAACCGGGAATGGGCGTGGAGGCCGGGGCCTTCGGGTTTGTGGACAGCGCCGGTTCCACGGTCTACACCGTGTCCCCCGGACAGCAACCCCGGCAGCGGTGGTCCGGGTACAAGCCCACCCGGCCGAGTTTCGACAACCTGGGGTGGGTGTGGGGCGCGGACCGCTCCGGGACCGTCCGGGTCGTGCGGGCGTCGTCGGAGGGGCAGGGTGACACCGTGTCCGCCTCGTGGCTCGACGACCAGCACGTGGCGTCCCTGCGGATCTCCCGCGAGGGCAGCCGGGCGCTCGTGGTCACGACCGACGCCGCCGCGACGCGTTCCACCGTGTGGATCGCGGGCGTGGTGCGGGACGCCTCCGGCAGACCCACCGAACTCGCGAAGGGCAATGCCGTGGCCACGGGCGTGGACGTGGACACCGCCCAGTGGATCGGCCCGGACGAGTTCGTGTCCAGTGCCCTGGACCAGGACACCAACGCGCAGCCCCGCCGGTACACGATCGCGGGCAAGGTGGACGAGCTGCCTGCCCTGACCGGGGTGACCTCCCTGGCCGGGGGCAACGGGTCCGCCGCGGTGTACGGCGCCTCGGACGGGCGGCTCTACATGCTCACGGGCAGTTCCTGGGCGCTGCAGAGCGAAGAGGTCACGGACACCGCATTCGCGGGGTGAGCACCCGTTCCTGAGTGGGTGCGCCGTGCGCTGCGCGCTGCACATGTCTGCCGTACCGGGGACGGACACCGTCCGCGCACCGTGAACTGGTGCCATGACCCGCTCCCGCCCCGTCGTTCCGTACCGCTCCTCGGCGGTGCCTCGTTCCGCGCTGTACCACGTCACTCCGGGCAGTGGCACCGTCGGCGCACCGTGGCGTCGCCCGTCGGTTCTCGCGCGGTGGGACCGTCGGGCCGCGGTCGTCAGCGGGTGGTGCACGCAGGCCCTGGACCTGGTGTTACCGGTGTCGTGCGCGGTGTGTGCCGCCCCGGGCGCCATACTGTGCCGTGCGTGTCGGATCGTGCTGCGCCGCGCCACGGCCCGGCCGCACCCGGTGACACCCCCGGCGGCGCTCGCCGCGTCCGGTGTGCGGGTCGTCGTCGCGGGGGAGTACGAGCACGAACTCGCCTCGTGCGTGCTGTCCTTCAAGAACGGCGGCCGTACCGATCTCGCTCCTGTACTCTCCGCCGTGCTCTCGGCAGCCCTGGCGACCGTGGCGCGCGAGCTCGGCGACGACAGGCCCACCCTGTACTGGGCGCCGGTGCCCACGAGCGCCCGCGCGCGGCGTCGTCGATGGTTCGATCCGGTCGCCACCCTGCTGCGCGGCGCGGCCCTGCCCCCGCGGTCGCACATCGCACCCGCCCTCACGCACCGCGCGGTGGCCGGGAGCGGCACCCAGAAGGGCCGCGGGAGGATCCAGCGCACCCGGGCGCTACGCGGGAGCCTGCGCGCCCGGGACATGTCGGGACTCACGTGCGTGGTCGTGGACGACGTGCTCACCACGGGCGCCACGGCCGCCGAGGCCGTCCGCGCCCTGACCGCGGCCGGGGCCAGGGTGCCCGCGGTCGTGACCCTCGCGGGGGTGCGCGTAGGGCGTTCACCGGGGGAGAACGCAGGATCATCGGATGTCGTCATCCATGAATTTCCCCGTTGTTTCCTCTAGCGTTAGATCACGGGAAGCATTGAAGGTGTCCCGTGTGGGAGAGCAGCACATCCCGCGTCATCCCCAAGATGTGGAGGGTCTCATGGAACTGAACATCCTAGGCCGCAACGTCACCCTGCCGGACCGATTCAAGGAATACGTCGAGGAGAAGAGCGAGCGCTTCCAGCAGCTCGGCGACAAGGTCCAATCCATCGAGGTTAAGGTCACCAAGGAACACGCCGCCTCCGGCCACCAGGGCATGCGGGTGGAGATCACCGTCGTGGGGCGCGGGCCCCTGGTGCGCGCCGAATCGCGCAACGACGACAAGTTCGCGGCGTTCGACGAGGCCTACGCCAAGCTCGTGGAGCGGTTGCGTCGGGCGCGTGACCGCCGTAAGGTCCACCGCACCGGGCACCAGAGGCCCATCGCCGTGCACGAGGCCACGGGATCGCTGCCCGTTGACCCTTCGGGACCGACTCCCACGTATGCCAGCCAGGAAGAACTCGCGGCGGCCGAGGACGAGGCCTTCAGCACCGAGTACCCCCTGAGCGATGCCCCTACCCCCGTGGAGATCCGGCGCAAGCGCTTCCCCGCCCACGAGATCACCGTGGACGAGGCCGTGGACCGGATGGAGCTCGTGGGTCACGACTTCTTTCTGTTCGTGGACAAGGAGACCCAGGAACCCTCCGCCGTGTACCGCCGTAAGGGGTGGGAGTACGGGGTGATCAGTCTCAGCAATGACGGACGCTCCGGGGAGGAGAAGGCGCGGGCCTACCAGCCAGACACCGCGAACTCCGAGGCCTCCTGAGTATTCGCAGCACCGCACCGAGGACGGGCCCGCGACCACGTCGCGGGCCCGTCCCGTGCCCGGCGAGCGGGCAGCGGGAACCTGGTCGTTGCCCGTCCCGCGCCTGCCGAGTGGGCATCGGGGATTCGGCGGCTACCCGTCCGGGGGCCACCCGGTGCCCGGCGCGGTGGCACGCGGCCGGCGTCCAGCCTGGCTCACGTACACTGTTCGGCGGTGCACCCAATGTCCTGCAGGTGCCCACCATTGATCTCGGAGGAGCGAACACACGTGGCGTCATTCCTGGAAAAGGTTCTTCGCACTGGGGACAAGCGGGTCCTGAAGCGGCTGAGGACTTACGCCGACGCCGTCAACAGCCTCGAGGACAGTTTCAAGGAACTCTCCGACGCCGAGCTGCGCGCCGAGACCGACTCGTTCCGGGAGCGCATCGAGGGCGGCGAATCCCTGGACCGGCTTCTTCCCGAGGCGTTCGCGGCCGTGCGGGAAGCGGCGTCTCGCACCCTAGGTCAGCGTCACTTCGACGTCCAGATCATGGGCGGTGCCGCTCTGCACCTGGGTTACATCGCGGAGATGAAGACCGGTGAGGGCAAGACCCTGGTGGCCACGGCGCCGGCCTACCTCAACGCGCTCGCGGGCAAGGGCGTGCACGTGGTCACGGTCAACGACTACCTCGCTGAGTATCAAGCCAACCTCATGGGCCGTGTCTACCGTTTCCTGGGGTTGGAGACCGGCGTGATCCTGAGCGGTCAGGACCCTGCGACCCGGCGTGAGCAGTACGCCGCGGACATCACCTACGGCACGAACAACGAGTTCGGCTTCGACTACCTCCGGGACAACATGGCCTGGTCCAAGGAGGATCTCGTCCAGCGCGGGCACAACTTCGCGATCGTGGACGAAGTGGACTCCATCCTCATCGACGAGGCGCGGACCCCGCTCATCATCTCCGGACCGGCCTCCGGGGAGGCCAACCGGTGGTACCGCGAGTTCGCGACCGTCGTGCAGAAGCTCGACCCGGAGACCGACTACGAGGTCGACGAGAAGAAACGCACCGTGGGCGTGCTCGAACCGGGGATCGAGAAGATCGAGGACTGGCTCGGCATCGACAACCTCTACGAGTCGCAGAACACCCCGCTGATCGGGTTCCTCAACAACGCGATCAAGGCCAAGGAACTGTTCCGCGCGAACAAGGACTACATCGTCGCGGGTGGCGAGGTGAAGATCGTGGACGAGCACACCGGCCGAGTGCTCTCCGGGCGGCGCTACAACGAGGGCGTCCACCAGGCCATCGAGGCCAAAGAGGGCGTGGAGATCAAGCCCGAGAACCAGACGATGGCCACCATCACACTGCAGAACTACTTCCGTCTGTACGACAAGCTCTCGGGCATGACGGGTACGGCCCAGACCGAGGCGGCCGAGTTCATGAATACGTACGAGATTGGCGTCGTGGCCATCCCGCCGCACCGCGGCATCGCCCGCGAGGACAAGCGGGACGTGGTCTACAAGAACGAGGCCACCAAGTACGCCGCCGTGGTGCGGGACATCGAGGATCGCCACGAGAAGGGCCAGCCAGTCCTCGTGGGCACTGCGTCCGTGGAGAAGTCGGAGTACCTCTCCCGTCTGCTGGCCAAGCGCGGTGTGCGCCACGAGGTGCTCAACGCCAAGAACCACGCGCGTGAGGCCGCGATCGTGGCCCAGGCCGGCCGCAAGGGCGCGGTCACCGTGGCCACCAACATGGCCGGTCGAGGCACCGACATTATGCTGGGTGGTAACGCCGAGTTCAACGCCGTGGAGAAAATGGCCGAACTCGGCCTGGACCCCGAACGCGATGCCGAGAAGTACGAGGCGCGGTGGCCCGACGTCCTCGCGGAATGCGAGGCCTCGACCAAGACGGAACACGAGGAGGTCCTCGAATCCGGGGGGCTCTACGTCCTGGGCACGGAGCGCCACGAGTCCCGCCGGATCGACAACCAGTTGCGCGGGCGGTCCGGTCGTCAGGGGGACCCGGGGGAATCCCGGTTCTACCTGTCCCTGTCGGACGACCTCATGCGCCTGTTCAACCCCGGTGCGGCGCAGCGCCTCATGGCGATCGCCCCGGACGACGTCCCCGTGACGGGTCGTTTGATCACCTCCGGTATCGCCAACGCGCAGAACCAGGTGGAGGGGCGCAACGCCGAGCAGCGCAAGAACGTGCTCAAGTACGACGACGTCCTGAACCGCCAGCGCGCCGTGATCTACCGGGATCGCAAGCGGATCCTCATGGGCGACGACATCGAAGATCAGATCCGGCAGTTCACGGACGAGGTCATCACGTCGGTGATCACGGAGCACACCGGGACGGGTCACCCCGAGGACTGGGACCTGGACGCGCTGTGGACCGCGCTGCGGGCCATCTACCCCGTCTCCCTGACCCGCGACGAGGTCCTCGAGGAAGCGGGCGGCCGCCCGCGGTTGACCTCGGACTTCCTCCAGGAGCAGATCCTCTCGGACGCCGCGGTCACCTACAAGGAACGCGAGGACGAACTCGGTTCCGAGGCCATGCGCAACCTCGAGCGCCGGGTCCTGCTCTCGGTGATCGGTCAGCGCTGGCCCGAGCACCTCTACGAGATGGACTACCTCAAGGAGGGGATCGGGCTGCGCGCCATGGCCCAGCGCGATCCGCTCGTGGAGTACCAGCGCGAGGGCCACGCCATGTTCCAGGAGATGATGGCCGCCATCCGCGAGCAGACCGTAGTGACGCTGTTCAACCTGGAGGTCCGCAAGCAGCGCACCGGCGCGGACGGTGGTGCCGTGGAGCTCACGACGCCCCAGCGTCCCGCGTTCCTGCAGTACACCGCCCCGGACGAGGACGGCACGCCGAGCGCGGCCGTGGAGCCCGAGCCCCGGGTGTCCTCCGACGACGAGCCTGCGGCGGAGACCGAGCCGGCGACAACGAACGGGGCCTCGGATGCCGACGGTGTCACCTCCGCTGGCGAGGGGGCCAACCGCGCCCAGCGTCGGGGGAAGTCCGCCAAGGCCAGCGGCAAGGCGAAGCGGGGCAAGCGGCGCTGAGGCCCGGCTGGACCCGGCGAGATCACCCGACCTCCAGATGGGTGACCCGCCACTGCCGCGCGATCCGCTCGATCCGTAACGCCACGGCGCGCGCCCGGGTGGATTCCTCCACCACGAGGGATGCCTCGTAGCACCCGGGGGCTGGGCTGCACACCCGGATCCGCCGGATCCGGGCGGCGCGGTGCACCTCGAACACGGCGCGCCGGTCCGGGCACTGTTCCTGCACGAGCTTGAGCATGGCCGCGCGCTGGGTGAAGCGTTCCACGACCTCAGGCTCCGTCCACCGGGACAGTTGGTTCGCCGGGCGGGTGCCCGCGAGGATCTCCACCGCGGCTTGCCCGATGCTGCGGGCGATCGCGCCGACCCGCTCCATCTCGTTCTTGCCCGTGAGGGCCGCCACCGTGCGGTCCTGGCGCCACGTGTAACCGCCCGCGGGAGTGCGGGGTGCTGATTCGGGGACGGCGACGCTCATGGTGTGCTCCTCGGTGACGAAGGGTGGGCCGGACGGCCCGGGGACGATGGAGAGAGGTTGTGACCCCGCCGCGAGGCGAGTTCCCGACGGTGTTCCGGGGCCCGCGTGGGTCGCGGGCGGGTCCTGAAGTGGCCGTGTGTGGAGTAATGGATCCCAGGGCGGACCTGCCTGGGGTAGACCTATCCGGTGCAGCGCTCCTCGTGCGGTGTGCCCGCCGGATCGAGCAGGTGGGGCGGAACGCGTAACTGGTCCCCGGGGCGGATCAGATCCCCCTGGTGCGCCACGGGGTTCAGCTCGAGCCACGCCGGGAGGTTGTGGCACACGGCGGCGTCCGTGGCCCCCGGCCCCAGCAATTGCTCGGTGAGGCCCCACAGGGTGTCCCCGGCCATCACGGTGAGGATGCCGTTGGAGACGCGCTGCCCAGCGGGCGGGTTGGCCGGCTCGAGCATCGAGGTCGGGGCCTCCGGGGCCCGTACAGGAGCGGCCGTGGATTCGGGGGTCGCTTCCGGGCCGCTCGTCTGCGCTCCGGGTGCGGTGTCGGGAACAGCTTCCTGAACGGATTCCGGCGCGGGGGCGGAGGGCTCCGCGAGCTGCTCGGTACCGGCGGTGGCCGGGGCCCAGAAGGGGTCGAGCGCGGCGTCGTCGGCGTGGGCGGGCGCCACGACCACGAGCTGCACGCCCACGAGGGCGACCGCGGTGCGCGCGACCAGAGTGGGCGTGAGGCGCGTGGCCCACCGCTCCAGGCCGTGCCAGCGCAGTCGCCGGGCCGCCCGGGCGAGGGCGAGCATCACCAGTCCACCGACCCACCACCCGGCCACGGCGAGGCATGCACCCGCCGCGACCACCGCAACCAACAGGTCGGGGTCTTGACCGGATCCTGTGGCGCGCAGTGTCTGCGCATATCCGAGGCCCAGAACCCCCAGCGCCCCGGCCAGCACGGGGACGCCGAGCCACGCGACGGCCAAGCGGGTGCCGGTGGAAGGTGCCGATCGATGGATCGTAGACATCTTTGCCTCCGAATAGTGCTGTTTGATGCCGTTTGACATTTCTAGATCATTCAGCGGTCTCGGTCGGTTGTCAATCATCGTTGCAATTGCATTCATGTCGGCATGACATCCGACGCGGAGCTGGCCCCTGCACGCCGTAGCGTGACCTCAGGACCCCGAGACCCAAGGACGGTGGCGGATGCGCTGGGACGACCTCTTCGAGGACATGGAGGCCCAACTCGAGCAGGCCAGGGTGCGGCTCGTGGAGCAGGAGGCCGTGGAGACCGCGCGGGCGGAGCTGTCACGACTCACGCTGCTCGAGCGGCTCGCGGCACACCGCGGCGGTCCCGTGCGGCTGCGCCCAGCGCGCGGTGACACCCTGGAGGGAGAGCTCGCGGACGTGGGCTCCGGCTGGGTTGTGGTGCGCGAGCGGCACCTCCAGCACCTGGTCCCACTGCACAGCGTGGTGTGGTGGGAGGGACTACCGCGTCGCTTCGAGGTGCTCCCGGAACGTTCGACCATCCGCAGGCTCGGCATGGGCCACGTCCTGCGCGCCCTCAGCACCGCGCGCGTGCACGTGCGGGTCGTGCTGCAGGACGAATCCCGTCACGGGGAGATCGAGGGCACGGTGGACGCCGTGGGTCAGGACTTCTTCGACGTCGCGATGCACCCGCAGGACCAGTTCCGCCGACGTAGCTCGGTCACCGCGGTGCGCACGGTGGGGTTCCATGCCGTGGCGCTGGTCTCGTCCCTCGATGCGGGGTGAGTCGCCCGGCGTCCCAAGGGTGTGTCAGCGCAGGGTGCCCTCACGCACCGCTTGCTCGGTGCGCTCGTAGCCCTGTTGGATGTACTCCTCCAGCTTGACCGTCTCCACGCGCCACTGCCCCCGGCCGCCCACCTGGATCGCGGGAAGCTCCCCCGAACGCACCATGGCACGCGCTTGCGGGACGGAGATCGAGAGGATCTCGGCGACGTCCGCGAGTGTGAGGAATCGCTGCTGGGACATTCCGGTCCATCACTTTCTTAGGTGCCGTTGCATGCTGTTTCATCGGGGTTCGCTCGTCATTGTCCCACGTGAGGGGGTAGGCGGCGGGTTATCAACAGGTCCTGGGCGGAATGAACACGTGGCCACCTCCGTCCACAGGTTGTTCGTCACACTTCCCAGCGCGGTGTGCGACGCGGCACACTCGGGTGCAGCCGGCGGGGGCCGGCGCATCACGAAAGGATGTCAGCATGGGGAGCACCGCGGCGCTCGAGCGCTCGGGACGGTCCACGGCCGCACGATTCCGCAAACCGTCCTGGCGGGATCCGCGGCTGCTCGTGGGGCTGCTGCTGGTCCTGCTCTCCGTGCTGGGGGTGACCCTGCTGGTCGCCACGGCCAACCGTACCCAGCCGTACTACGTCGCGGCCAACGACCTCTCCGTGGGGCAACGGATCACGCGGGAGGACCTGGGCACGGTGGACGCACACCTGCAGGATTCCTCCGCGCAGTACGTCCCGGACGGGCAACTGCGGGAGAACGCGGTGGTGACCCAGCGCGTGGCGCGCGGGCAACTCGTGCCGGCTGCGGCGGTGGGCACCGCGGACGAGCTCGACCGCACACCCGTGGGGATCGCCCTGACCACCCCCATGCCGGCCCAGGCGGAGGCGGGGTCCCACGTGGACGTGTGGGTGGCCGAGCCCAAACCCACGGGGCGCGGGTACGGGGCGCCCGAGAAACTCGTCACGGGCGCGGAGATCGCGCGCGTGGACACCAAGGACACGGCGCTTGGCGGTAACGCCTCGGCCACGGTCTACGTGCTCGTCACGCAGGCCCAAGTGGGTCCGCTCGTGGATGCGCTCGGCAACGACGCCAAGGTGACCCTGGTGCTCAACACGGCGGGTTCCGGCTCGTGAGTATCTCGGTGGTGACGCTCGGGACGAGCACGTGGCCGCTCGTGGACCGGCTCGAACGCTTGCACGGGGACGTCACGGTGGTGCGGCGCTGTCTGGACCTCGCCGAGCTGCTCGCGTGCGCCCACACCCGCATGGCCCACGTGGCGCTCGTCGCGGAGGGTGCCGAGGAGCTCACCGCGAGCCTGCTCGATCAACTCGAGACCGACGACCTGCGGGTCCTGGTGGTCGAGGGACACGACGAGTCCCGCGTGCAGCGTCTGGGTGTCGGCAGCGTGCCCCCGGACGCCACCGGGGAGGAGCTGGCCCGGATCATCACCCGCGCGATGCTCGGTCCCGCACGCTCGCCGTCGTCGGTGCGGGACGACGGCGCTGGGGCGCCGGGCGAACGCCCGGCACCCGAGCGTGAAGCGGCGTCGAGAGGAACGTCGTCAAAGGGAATGGCATCGAAGGCAGCGGTATCGAACAGCGCGGCGCCGACTGATGCACCCGCGGGCGGGCCGACGTCGCGCGAAGGAGCAGCCAGGCGAGCCGCGGGCCGAGCAGTCGCGAATTCCGCATCCTCCCCGGACAGCACCCATGGGGAAGGGCACATCGGCCCCGACGCCGCCGGACTCGGCTCGGGGGCTGCCGTACCCGGTGGGTCATCCGGCGATCCCGCGACGGCGCACGACCTCGATGACTCAGACGCCCTCGACCATGTCGAAGCCTGCCGGGTGATCGCCGTGTGGGGACCGATGGGAGCGCCCGGCCGCACGGTCACCTCGCTCAATCTCGCCGCCGAACTTGCCCTGCTCGGGCGGCGTGTGCTGCTCGTAGACGCGGACACCTACGCCGCCTCGGTCGCGGCGAGCCTCGGGATGCTGGACGAAGCCGCGGGGCTGGCGCAGGCGTGCCGGCTCGCCGATCAGGCGCGGCTGGACCGGGAGGGATTGCGACGCTGCGCGAGCACGGTGTCCGTCGCGGGCGCCTCGCTGGACGTCCTGACCGGGATCACCCGCTACGACCGCTGGCCCGAGATCCGGGGTTCCGCCCTGGACCTCGTGCTCGACCGTGCCCGGAAGGACTACGACGCCGTGGTCGTGGACACCGCCTCCGGCCTCGAGTCCGACGAGGAGATCAGTTCCGACTTCATGGCCCCGCGGCGCAATGCCGGGACGCTGACCGCGGTCGCGGCCGCGGACGTGGTGATAGCACTCGGCGCAGCGGACACCCTCGGTGTACCACGGCTCGTCAAGGCTCTGCCGGACCTGTTGGACGCGGCACCGGACGCGCGGATCGTCGTCGTCATGAACAAACTGCGCGCCGCCGCCACCGGTCGCTCCGCGGCCGAGTCCGTGCGGGAGGCCTGGGAGCGCTTCTCGCCCGGGCACCCCGTGGCCCACACCCTCTCGTGGGACGCCAAGGCGTGCGACGACGCCCTGCTCGCCGGTGCTGTGCTCTCGGAGACAGCGCCACGCAACACGCTACGTCACGAGATGAGTGCGCTGGCGGAGCTCGTGCGGCGGATGCGTGAGCCCGATGCACACGAGGGCGCGGCGGAACCCGTGGGCGCGGGAGCGGGCCCGGTGGGGACTAGGCTGGGGCGTCGGATGGGCGCGTGGTTGCGCCGCGGTTGAGCATCGGAAAGCGAGCGTTCCATGGCCTTCACGGATCCGTTGCGATCTGTCCCGGACTTCGACGCCGGGGACGCCGAGTGGCTGCACCTGCTCGTGGGGGACTGGCAGATGGTCGCGGACCTGGGCTTCGGGGACCTGCTGTTGTGCTTCCCCGCGGACGTGATCCCCGCCGCCGAGAGCCCCACGGGGGATCCGATCCCGGGTGAGGGCAGCGAGTTCCTCGTGTTGGCGCACGCCCGGCCCACCACGGGACCCACCGCTTACCAGAAAGACATGGTGGGGGAGGTCGTGGGTGGCGAGGCTGCGTTCACACTGCGCAGGGCGTGGGTGGACCGGCGGATCGAACGGGCCGGTCCGTCCGAGTGGTCGAGCCTCGCGTCGCGGTCGGTCACCCTCGTGCCGCTCGTGCGCAACAACCGCACGATCGCCGTCCTCAGTCTCACCGCGGACCCCCAGCACGACCGCTTGCCGTCCCGCATGGAACTCGTGTACCACGAGCTGGCTTCGGCCCTGCTGCGCATGGCGAACCAGGGGACGTGGCCGGATTTTGCGGTGCGCACCGATTCCCGCCGGGGCGCCCCCCGCGTGGGCGACGGCATGATGCGGCTCAACGCCGAGGGGACCGTCGAGTTCTGTTCCCCCAATGGTCTGTCCACGTTCCGGCGGCTGGGTCTGGCGGGGGACATCACGGGGCAGAACCTGTTGCACGTGACACGCCAGTTGCCCCTGACCGCCCCGGGCGTGGACGAGACCCTGGCGCCCGTGCTCGCGGGGACCATGCCGTGGCGCGCGGAACTGGCCACCGGCAAGGCCTCCGCCACGCTGCGTGCGATCCCGCTGCGGGAGGGCCCGGAACGCACCGGGGCGCTGTTGCTGTGCCGGGACGTCACGGAACTGCGGCGCCGCGACCTGCAGCTCGTGTCCAAGGACGCGACGATCCGGGAGATCCACCACCGGGTCAAGAACAACCTGCAGACGGTCTCCGCCCTCCTGCGCCTGCAGTCCCGGCGCATGCATTCCGACGAGGGACGCAACGGCCTGCAGCAGGCCATGCGGCGCGTGAGTGCGATCGCGCGCGTGCACGAGTCCCTGTCCCACGAGATCTCGGAGGACGTGGACTTCGACGACCTCATCCGCCACCAGGTCAAACTCGCGGTGGAGACCGCCTCCGCGGGCCAGCACGTGCGCACCCGGGTCAGCGGCCGGTTCGGGCGGTTGCCGTCCAAGAGTGCGACGTCCGTGGCCCTCGTGGTCAACGAGATCGTGGCCAACGCCGTGGAGCATGGGCTCAAGGACCGGGACGGCACCGTGGAGCTCGCGGTGACGCACCGGCAGGACGAGGTCACGGACGCGGGGGAGAGGTACCGCGTCGTCGAGATCGCGATCAACGACGACGGGCGCGGCATGGGGGACGCCGTGATCGAGGAATCCGGTGTGGACGCCTACCGCCCACCCGCGGAGGGCGAGGGACTCGGGATGCAGATCGTGCGCACGCTCGTGGCCGGTGAGCTGCAGGGCGGCATCCGGTGGCAACCCGCTGACGGGGGTGGGACGAGCGTGATCATCACCGCCCGGTTCCCGCGGGCGACGTCCGGGCGCTCCTGACACGCCCAGCCGGCCGCCGTGGGGAACGGACTCAGGAGGCGCGGCGGGCGCGGGCGGCGCGGCGCTTCAACGCACGCCGTTCGTCCTCACTCATACCGCCCCACACACCGGCGTCCTGACCGGATTCGAGGGCCCACTGCAGGCACGTGTCCATGACCTCGCACGTGCGGCACACGGCCTTGGCTTCCTCGATCTGCAATAGGGCGGGGCCGGTGTTGCCCACCGGGAAGAACAGTTCGGGATCCTTTTCGAGGCAAGCTGCGCGACTACGCCAATCCATGACGGCACGGCTCCTTTCGGGTTCGTGGGTGCGGGCCCGTGCGCATCCCAAGCAATGCGGCAGCGAGCCGCGTCGCGGATTTCCGGGGGGAATGACACACAGAAAAGGCCCGTGAATGTCGGGCCCTGGGGATTCTGCCCATTATTTTCCCACGTAAACACACAGTAAACAAGGGTGTGAGCGCTATATCACATCCCAAGGCGCCCCTCGCAACGATTGCCGCCGGATGTCCGTGCGCGAGGCCGGCCCCTGTACCGGCGGCTGGGACCCACCGATGAGACGGACCCGTGGGACCGGTTGCTCGGGCCGCTGCCCGCGCGGCCGACGGCCGGCATCGGTGGCCGGGACCGAGTGTTAGGACCGGTTTCCCGAATGAGCCGTCGGCACCGACCGGTGGCATCGGCCTCCGGCATCAGCGGACGGGACAGGTTCCCGGCATCCGTCACCGACCGCGGGCCGATGCGGTCACTACAGTGGGAGTGCTCCCGTTCCCGCCGAAAGGTTTTCCGCATGGCCGCCCCGGATCGTCGTACCGCCCCCGGAGCCGCGAGCTCCCGGCCCTGGACTGCATCCGTGATCACCGTGCTGGTGGCGTTGGAGGGTGCGGCATTGCTCGCGGTTGCCGTGGGCCTGGTCGTCTCCCTGTTCTCCGTGCATGTCCTACCCATCGCGGGGATCATCTTCGCGACCGTGGTGCTCGCCGCGGGTGCGTTGTGGCTCGGCGCGGCGGCCCGCGGGACCTGGCGAGGTTTACGCTGGCCGCGCGCCGCGGTCCTGGCGTCTCAGGCGTTCTTGTTGATCGTCGGACTGTCCTTCCTGCAGCTCACCATGGGCTTCTGGGGGATCGTGGTCGCGGCGATCGCGGTGGTCACCGTCCTGTGCTTGTTCGCACCGCGCACCGTCGCCTGGATGCATCGCACCCACGACGACGTCGCTCGCTGACCTCGCGGGACCTCCCGCGGAGCACGCCGGGACCTCAGGCACCGATGCTCGCGCGAGCCGGCAGTGATGGCGTCCACCGCAACGGCCCCCGGGTGACCGGACGGTTGCGGGGCGTGGCCCGCCGAACGGGGCCGAGCGTCGTCGTACCTCTCACCCTGTGACCGCCTGCGCGGGCGCGGGCAGCTGCACCGGTTCCGCGAGGCCGCGGTGCACCCAGACCGCGCGGCCGGGCGGCCCGCCCAGCGCAAGGCCCGTGAGGGACACGCCGAACACGTCACCGTCGAACACCCGCCGTGGACGCACCAGGAGCGTGTCCGCGTGCTGTCGCCACGCGAGTAGCGGGGGAAAGGTCCCCGCGAGCGCATCCGTGAGGCGCACGCCCACGATCATTCGTGCCCCGGGCTGGGCCGAGGCGGTGGCTGAGCTGTCCGCCGCCTGGTGGGACTCGACCGGGGCAGCATGCGCGGACCACGCGGTGGCCAGTGCCCGAAGGACATCGGAGGTGAGGTGGTCGGCGTCGTCGATGACGATCGTGGCCGACCGATCAGCTGACCTGGCGGCGTGCAGGAGCTCCTCGGCCTCGGCTGCGGTGCTGGGGGAGCCGGCGAATACGAGATGTCCAGGCCCGCCGTCTCCGGATGCGCGTGCAGCCAACCCGGAACGGGCGGCGTCAAGGAACGTGGATCGCCCCGACCGCGCCGGGCCGGCGACGATCAGGGTCGAACCGGGACCCCACGGGTGAACGGCGCATTGCCCGTCCCGCGTGACACCCAGCACCAAGCCGGCCACGGGCCGATCGGGGACATGCCACACGGTGGGCAAGGGGAAAGACGTGGGCCACGGGTTCGCCGGCTGGTGCGTCGGGGCGTCGGTGCGCCGTGCGTCCGGGGAATCCTGGGACGCGGCGGCGAGTGCACCCGCAGGTTCATCGGGCCGTGGCGGGACGAGCCGGGCATCCCGGAGGTCCGTGGGCACGGTGGGCCCGGGCGGGGCACTGTGGGCGACCGCGGGCGCGTCGGGTCCGAGCCCCCCGGCGAGCTGGACGACCGCGAGGTGCCCCGAAGAATCTTCCGCGCCCCACGGCGTGCAGCGGGCGGCCATCGGGCCCGCGAGGGCGGCTCGCTCGGGATGCGGCGTGAACGGGGGCAGGCGGGGCCACTGCACGAGGGCGTCGTTGCTCTGTCCTTGTGGGAAGTACAAGCGGTTGGAGCCGAGGTGGGACGCGCGTCCCGCAACCAGTGCGCGATCCCCCGCGACCACGCAGGACAACCCTCGGGACGCACCCGTGGCCATGAGGGACACCAGCTCGTCCTCCAGGTACGCCCACGTGCTCGCACGCAGGACCTGGCAACAGCGATCCCAGTCGTCCACGGCGAGAACGGCGCGTGACGGGGGATCCCTGGGAACGGTGGACGCGTGCTCGAGCCCCTCATGGAGTTGTCGCACCAGGTGGGCCACGTCCCCGGGCTGGTCCGCACGGGCGCAGCCGCGGACAGCGGGGTGCAGGGGCCGACCGTCCGCCGTGGTGAGCCCGTCCACGGCCTGGCCCGCGGCGGTGAGGACGTACACCGCCACCCCCGTGTGTGCCTCGTCCGTCGCGGTCGGGATCCGGATGTGGGCGCAGCGCCGCAGCACATCGCGCAGTCCCTTGCGCGTGGCCTCGGGGCGTCCGATCAGTAACAGCGGCCCGTCCTGCCACGGGTGCCACGAGACCCGCCCGCACCAGTGGGCCGCCGGATTCTCCGCGGCACCCAGATCCACCTCGTCACCGTCGGTGCGCACCGCGGGCACGTGGCGGGGCAGGGGCGGTGGGACAGCGGCGTCGGCGGGAACGCGAGACGATGCCATATCAGCGGAGGTGGGCGGCGGATACCCGTGCCAGGCGCGGGAGACGTCGCGCACCGCGGCGGTGACCCCGGCTTCCCGCTCCGAAGACGCGGTGAGGCGGACGTGCCCGGTTCCCGCGGCGGGCGGGCTCGGAAGGGGTCCAGGATCGAAACGAAGTACCAGGGGCTCGGGCCGCGGTGGGATCATGCGGGTCAGGACCGCCGCCTGCACCTCCACGGGCGGGCCGTCCCCGCGGTCCAGGAACCCGCGGCCCGGGATGCCCGGGGTGATGCGGGCCGCCGCGGCGGTTCCGAGTACGTCCATCGACTCCTGATCACTGCGCACCCGCAGACACAGTGCCTGGGTGATGTTGGCGCGCACGTCCGCGCTCAATGCACCCTGGGGACGCTGGGTCGCGAGCACGAGGTGCACACCGAGGGAACGGCCCACCGCGGCAATCACCGCGAGCTGTTGCCCTGCATCCGGGAAGGCATCCGTGAGCATCCTGGCCTCGTCCACCACGACCACGAGCTCCCGTAGGGGAAGTGCACCGCTCGCGGCGCACAGCAGCTGCGCCATATCATTGAGCCCGAGGGAGCACAGGACCCGCTCGCGGCGCTGCACCTCGGAGCGTAGGAAGGCCAGGGCGCGGCGGACCTCGTCGGGTCCCAGGTCCGTGAGCAGGGTCGTGACGTGCGGTAGCCCCGTCAGTGGGGCCAGGGCCGCCCCGCCCTTGAAGTCGATGAACACGAATTCCAGGCGCTCGGGTGGGAATGCGTGTGCGAGCCCCGTGACGAGGGTGCGCAGCACTTCCGACTTCCCGCATCCCGTGGTGCCCGCGACGAGCAGGTGCGGGTTCTCGTCGTCGAGCCGGACGACCTCCGGCCCCGCGGATGACACGCCGAACACCGCGGCCAGCGCTGCGTTCGACGTCGCGGGCTGGGGACGAGCGGCGGACCCGCCACGGCACGTGCCGACGAGCGAGGTGGAGGTCGGACCGAGGTGCACGGCCACCAGCTCGTGCGAGCCCACGCGGCGAGACAGTGGCCCACCGTGAGCGCCTCCCGCGGCTCGTCGCCACGCGCGGATCGCCGCCTCTGCGGTGTCGAAGGTCACGGTGTCCGGCGTGAACGCGAGGTGCGTCCCGCGCCCGGTCTCCGCAAGCCCCGGAACGGCATGGACCACTCGGCTGCTGAGCCGCAGGCCGTCCGGTCCCGCGGTGACGACGGTGTCCCCGGGGGCACCCTCCGGGTCTGCCGTCACGATGATGCGAAGCGTCCCGGGCGTGGCCGGCGCGGTGGCGGCCCACGCCGGTGTCACGACCTCCAACGCGACGTCCCGGTCCGGTGAAGAGGCCGTGGGATTCTCGCGGGGTGCTGCGAGCAGATCGTGGGCCACGGGCGGGCGCCACGTGATGCCCGGGGACACGCGCAATGCGGCGAGCGCCGCGGGCCCCGTGAACAACTGCACGGCCAGGGCATGGAGAACACCCTCCGCGCGTTCCCGGTCGAGAACCAGGGTCAGGCTGCCGATCCCCGCCAGATCCAGTAACACGGGAGCGTGGGAGTGGAATGCCGCGCGAGGCGCCGTCGCACGGTCACCGACGATGTGCGCGGACCGTGCCGCGTGACCCAGCCGGACCCACCGATGTGTCCGCTCAGCAGGGGCGCCGATCCGTCCGGGCGTTGTGGCGTCATGGGACAGTGCGGTGGCCGGGCGGGGTCCGCCGCCGTCACTCCAGGACGGGCTGCGCACCGCCCGGCCGCGCGCCACGATCTCCGCGGCCGACGGCGCCGCCTTCTCACAGCGGCGCAGGTCCCGCTGGAGTGCCGCGGCCAGGCGAAGTCGATGATCGCGCCGCGCGCCGCGCTCGCCGAACCAACCCACCGCGGACGTGACCGCACCAAGGGCACTGAAGACCAGGAAGAACCACCAGTGGGTGACCACCGCGATACCGATCCCGGCCAGGAGGGGGAGCAGACCCGTGATCAGGGCGATCCGGGACTTCCCGACCGCGGGGGAGTCCACACGCAAGGGGTGGGCCGGATCCGCCTCCTGGGCGGTGAATCCTGCCGGGGGCACCGCCGGATCCGGCCAGGCCAGGTCCTCGGTGTGCGCCGGGGGGAACGAGACCCGCAGGGTGCACGCGCGACCGTCCGCCCGCACGCGGACCCGGTCGCCGTGCCGCAGTGCTGCGCCTCCCGGGAGCACCCGCAGGCCCACGTCATCCATGATCAGGGTCGGGTGGGCGGGATCTTTCCGTAGCTGCGACGCGGGGAGCAATCGTGGCTCGTGGGGCGTGAGGCCGAGCTGATGCGTTCCGCGGGCCAGCGGGAGGCGCGTTCCCACCCCGACGCCCTCCACGGCCACGAGATACGCGGTCTCCTGTGGATCCGCGAGCGGCTCGACCGGGGATGGGGGACCCGGCGTCGAGGCCTGAGCGGGCCCGGCCGGCACGTCCGCGTCGTCGAGGGTCCGTGCCTCCGGGGTCAGGACCACCGTGGCACCATCCGTCAGGGGCGGGGTGCCCACGCGCGCGGCCGCGAGATCGACGCCCGAGACCACGGCGGTGCACGGCGTCCCCAGGAGTCGGGCGAGTTCGGCGCGCAGGTCCGCCCCGCGCGCACCCGATGCGGCGGTGAGGTGCGCGGTGTGGACCACGCCAGAACCGGCCCACGTGATCCGGAGACTCAACTGCATGACAGCACTTCACCCGCCGGTGACCGCCCGCGGCGAGGACACGTCCCGCCGTGTGGATCCGCGCGGCGCGGGGGAGTACAAGGGCTCGCTCGTGCAGTGGGCTCACCGCGGGCCGATCTTCCCACCGAACGCCCATGCACGCGCCGTGGACGCGGTCCGGATTGGGGCGTGAATCATGAGACAGTAAAGGCCATGAGACCCCGCAAGGTTGTCATCGTCAGCCGAATCTTCCTCCCCGAACCGGCGGCCGCGTCCTTCCGTCTGGCCGCCCTGGCCAGGGGCTTCGCCGCCGAGGGGGCCGACGTCACGGTCCTGACCACGAACCCGCCCCGCGCCATGGCTGCGGCCACGGTGGACGAGCCGTACCGCATCGTGCGGGTCCCCGTTCTGCGGGACAGCGAGGATTACGTCCGCGGTGTGGCCCAGTACCTGAGTTTCGACGTCCAGGCCTTCGCCCGCCTCCTCACCATGGACGCGGACATCGTGGTGAGCGAACCACCCCCCACCACGGGACTCGCGGTATGGCTGTCGAGTGCACTGCGGCGTCGTCCGTACATCTGGTACAACCCGGACGTGTGGACCTCCGCGACCCTGAACATGGACGTCCCCTCGGTGGTGACGCAGCTGATGCGCGTCGCGGAGACCGTGTCCGCCCGGCGCGCCGGCGGTGTGATCACGGTGTCCGAGTCGATGGGCGAGGAACTGCGCCGCGTGACCGGGGTCGGGCGGGACAAGATGTTCCTCGCCGAGAACGGGATCGACACCGACACCTTCACCGCGGACGGCCCCGCCGAACCGTGGGACGGACCGTATTTCGTGTACGCGGGGTCCGTGTCCGAATGGCAGGGTATGGACATCTTCATCGAGGCGCTCGCCCGGATCCTGCCGCGCCACCCCGGGGTGACCCTGCACGTCCTGGGGCGCGGGTCGGACCTCACCCGCGTCCAGGAGGTCGCCGCGCGGCTGGCCCCGGACAACGTCGTGTTCCACGGCGTGCAGCCCCCGGCGCGCACCGCGGCGTTCCTGCGGGGTGCCGTGGCCGCCCTCGCCTCCGTCATCCCGCACACCGGGTACGACTTCTCCAAGCCCACCAAGCTCTATGCGGCCGCCGCGTGCGGCATACCGTCCATCTACGCCGGGGTGGGCGCGGGTGCCCGCCTCGTGTCCGAGAACCGGTTGGGAACGCCCGTGGAGTTCACCCCCGAGGCGGTCGCGGACGCCATGGAACGCGCGCTCGACGACGCCCGCTCGGGTGAGCGCGAGGGCGCGCGTGAGCGCCGTCGGACGTGGGCCCGCGAGAACGCGTCGCTCGCGGCGTCGGGGCGAGCCGCCGCCGCGTGGGTGCTCAGCGGCTTCACCCGGGACGCCCGCTGAACGCGGAGCGCGCGCCGCGCTGTCATCCCGGCGCCGCGGTACGTGGACCCCGCCGTCCTCCGAGCTGCGGCGCCGTCGCCGAAGCGGCCGAGCGGCGTCGCACCCCGCGCACGACGCCGCCGTGTGACGGCGCTCATGAGGCGCGGCGCTGTGCGGGTCACACAGGGCGCACGGGGTGGTGTCCGGTATTTTTAGGCCAGACGATGTCCGTGCATGAATCGCGGAAGATGCTAGGAGAAACACATGAACACTGATCTGGTGGTCGTGGGCTCGGGTCTGTTCGGTTTGACCGTGGCGGAACGAGCGGCGCGAGAAATGGGTCTGAAGGTCACCATGATCGACCGGCGTTCCCACCTGGGCGGCAACGCCTACAGCGAGAACGAGGAGCGGACCGGGATCGAGGTGCACCGCTACGGGGCCCACCTGTTCCACACCTCGAACGAGCGCGTGTGGGAGTACGTGAACCGCTTCACCGCGTTCACGAACTACGTGCACCGGGTGTACACCCGGCACAAGGGGGAGGTGTTCCCCATGCCCATCAACCTGGGCACGATCAACCAGTTCTTCCGCGCGGCGTACTCCCCGGGGGAGGCGCGCGATCTGATCCGCGAGCAGGCCGGTGAACTGGCGGGCACGGATCCGCAGAACCTCAACGACAAGGGCATCCAGCTGATCGGGCGCCCGCTGTACGAGGCGTTCATCAAGCACTACACCGGCAAGCAGTGGCAGACCGATCCGAAGGACCTGCCCGCGTCCATCATCTCCCGGCTGCCCGTGCGCTACACGTACGACAACCGCTACTTCAACGACACCCACGAGGGCCTGCCCGTGGACGGGTACACCGCGTGGCTTGAGCGCATGGCGGACCATCCGAACATCGACGTGCGCCTGGACACCGACTTCTTCGACGACTCCCAGGAGTTCTCCAAGTCGAACGTGGTGGGCCAGGTCCCCGTGGTCTACACGGGCCCGGTGGACCGGTACTTCGACTACGCCCAGGGCGACCTCTCGTGGCGCACGATCGATCTGGAGGAGGAGGTCCTGGACATCGAGGACTTCCAGGGCACCTCGGTGATGAACTACCCGGACGAGGACGTCCCGTTCACGCGCATCCACGAGTTCCGCCACTTCCACCCGGAGCGTGATTACACCAAGGACGCGACTGTGATCATGCGGGAGTTCTCGCGTTTCGCCGAGAAGGGTGACGAGCCCTACTACCCCGTGAACACGCAGGCGGACCGCGAGAAGCTGCTCGCGTACCGGGATCTGGCCAAGGAGGAGTCGTCGGTGTTGTTCGGCGGCCGCCTAGGCACCTACAAGTACCTGGACATGCACATGGCCATCGGCTCGGCATTGTCCATGGTGGACAACAAGATCGCACCGCATTTCACCTCCGGTGCGCCCCTGAGCAGCGGAGGAGTGGACGAGTGAGCAGCGAACGCGTGGAACAGGCCAGCCAGCCCGAACCGCAGACCCCGGATGACCAGGAGTACCTGGCCAAGATCAACACGGAGCCCAGCACGGCGAAGGACCTGCGGGAGGTAGCCCGGGTCGTGTTCCCCGCGAACAAGGACTTGGACGCCCTGCCGCTGTACATCGACGGTCCCATCAACCGGGACGGCCCGTCCTCGGCCGGCGCCGACACCGCCAACCAGCACCCGGACGACATCATCTCGCGCCGTTCGGTGCGGATCCGGGCCGGGCGACGCGTCTCGTTCGGCTCCTACTTCAACGCGTTCCCGGCGTCCTACTGGCGCCGCTGGACCGTGGCCGAGTCCGTGGTGCTGCGCGTGCGCACTACGGGTGCCGGATCGCTCATCGTGTACCGCACGAATGCTCGCGGGGTCGCGCAGCGCGTCGAGGACCGTCGGGTCAGCGGGAGCACCACGTGCGAGTTCGAGCTCACGCTGGCCCCGTTCGGTGACGGTGGCTGGTACTGGTTCGACCTGATCGCGGACGAGGAGGGCATGGTCCTGGACGCGGCGTCCTGGCTCGTGCCGTCCCATGGTCGCCCGGTGGGTCGCGTGACCCTGGGTGTGACGACGTTCAACCGCCCGGACTACTGCGTCAACACGATCAAGACCATTGCCGAGGCGGACGGCCTGGACGAGGTCCTCGACGAGCTGATCATCGTGGACCAGGGTAACAAGCTGGTCCAGGACGAACCCGATTTCCCGCAGGCCGAGAAGGCCATGCGCGGGAAGCTGCGGATGATCCGGCAGGGGAACATGGGCGGTTCCGGTGGTTTCGCCCGGAACATGTACGAGGTCGTGCGCGGCCGGGACACCCCGAACGGCGTGGAGAAGTCCGACTACGTCCTGATCCTGGACGACGACATCCTGCTCGAGTCCGAGGGCGTGCTGCGGGCTACTGCGTTCGCGGACATGTGCCACACCCCGTCCATCGTGGGCGGGCACATGTTCGACATGTACAACAAGCCCCTGCTCAACGCGTACGCGGAGGTCGTGAACCCCTATCGGTTCTTGTGGGGTCCCATCGACGGCCTGGGCGGCGTGGACTTCGCCGAGCGCGGTCTGCGTTCGCGTCCCCAGCTGCACCGGCGCTGGGACGCCGACTACAACGGCTGGTGGATGTGTTTGATCCCGCGCGTGGTCCTCGAGGACATCGGGCTGTCCCTGCCGGTGTTCATCAAGTGGGACGACTCCGAGTACTCGCTGCGCGCCAAGGCCGCCGGCTACCCGACCATCTCCCTGCCGGGTGCGGCCGTGTGGCACGTGTCGTGGGCGGACAAGGACGACGCCGTGGACTGGCAGGCGTACTTCCACGAGCGCAACCGCCTGATCGCGGCCCTGCTGCACTCGCCGTTCGCCAAGGGCGGGCGGATGCTGCGCGAGTCCCTGACCACGGATACCAAACACGTGGTGTCCATGCAGTACTACCCGGCCAAGTCCGTGTTGCTCGCGATCCAGGACGTCCTGGACGGCCCGGACGGGCTGCACGCCATGCTGCCCACCCGCATGCCCGAGATCCGCGCCATGAAGGACGAGTACTCGGACGCGCGCGTGGTCAAGGACCCGGCCACTCTGCCGCCGGTCCGGCGCAAGAAGCCCCCGCGCACCATGGGGGCTCCCAAGTCCCCGACCAAGGCGCAGCTGATCCCGTGGGCGCTGCGCACCGTGCTCAAGCAGACGCTGCGCCCCGTGCGGGACATGGCCAAGGAGTACCCGGAGGCCAGCGTGGCGCACATGGACAGCCACTGGTCCTACCTGGCGTCCCTGGACTCGGCGATCGTCTCCAACGCGGACGGCACCGGGGCGTCCTGGTACCGCCGGGATCCCGCTCAGGTCCGTGAGCTCATGATGGAGAGCGTCAAGCTCCACGCCGAGTTGCTCTCCCGTTGGGACGCGCTGAGCGAGCAGTACCGCGCCGCCCTCCCGGAGATCACCTCGGTGGACGCGTGGGCGCGGACTTTTGCGGAGAACGGCCCCGCGCAGTAATTTGGCCCCTGCACGACGCCGCACGCAGACTTCCGCGTGCGGCGTCGGCGTGTATCCGGTCACGGCGCACAACGGCCCGTGCGAGGAAAGGACGGCAGATGGAAATGCAAGCCCCCGCGACGCAGTTGCGGCCTCCGGGGCAGGACCGCGGCCTGCGGGACGTGTTCGCCAACAGGTTCCTGCTCAAGCTGATCGTGGACAAGGAGATCCAGATCAGGTACCGCGGCACGGTGCTGGGTCTGTTATGGTCCTACCTCAAGCCGGGCGTGCAGTTCCTGGTGTTCTACATCGCCATGGGCGTGTTCCTGGACCTGAACCGGGGGATCGAGAACTTCGCGGTCTACTTGTTCTCCGGGATCGTGGTGATGAACCTGTTCGGTGAGGTCTTCGGCAACGCATCGCGTTCGGTGGTGGCCAACGGCGGTCTGCTCAAGAAGATCTACCTGCCACGGCAGTTGTTCCCGGTGTCCAACCTGCTGGTCGCGTTCATCCACTTCGTCCCGCAATTGGCCATCCTGCTGCTCGCGTGTCTCGTGACCGGGTGGCGCCCGGACCTCAAACAATTGCTGGCCGTGGTCGTGGGGACGCTGATCATCGCCCTGTTCTCCCTGTCCCTGGGCATGTTGTTCACCACGTTCAACGTGTTCTTCCGGGACGCGGAGAACATCGTGGACCTGATCGTCATGGTCTCCACGTGGGCCTCGCCCGTGCTCTACATGTGGACCATGGTGCGGGAGAAGCTGTGGGACTGGGTGTATTACGTCTACATGGTCAACCCCCTCACGGTGGCCGTGGAACTGTTCCACTACGGGTTCTGGTTCCCCACCACGGATAACCCGCAGATCTGGCACGTCCCGCCCCACTTGATGACGGGCTGGACCCCGTTGGCCATCGTCACCAGCCTGATCCTCTTCGTGATCGCGGACCGGCTCTTCCGGTCCCAAGAGGGCAACTTCGCGCAGGAGCTGTGAATCATGTCTAGTTCAGTCACCCCGCACACCCCCGGGCGCACCGAGGCGGACGTCGCCATCCGGGTCAGGCACATGACCAAGGAGTTCGTGCTGCGCCACACCCGCTCCATGAAGGAGGCCTTCGTGTGGCTCGTGAAGGGCCGTAAGGGGGACCTCACGGCCAAGTTCACGGCACTCAACGACGTCTCGTTCGATGTCTACGACGGTGAGACCGTGGCCCTGCTGGGCTTCAACGGTTCGGGCAAGTCCACGACCCTGAAGATGATCTCCGGGGTCATGAACCCGGACTCGGGGGAGGTGCTCACGCGGGAGCGCGTGGCGGGGCTCATCGAGGTGGGCGCGGGGTTCCACCCGGATCTCACGGGCCGCGACAACGTCTACCTCAACGGCGCCATCCTGGGGATGGACAAGGCGGAGATCGACGCCAAGTTCGACGACATCGTGGCCTTTTCCGAGATCGCCGAGTTCATCGACACCGAGGTCAAGTTCTACAGCTCCGGCATGTACTTGCGCCTCGCGTTCTCCGTGGCCATCCACACGGACCCCGAGGTCTTCCTGGTGGACGAGATCCTCTCCGTGGGGGACGAGCCGTTCCAGAAGAAATGCATCGGTCGGATCAAGGACCTCGTGCGCCGGGGCAAGACCCTCGTGGTGGTCAGCCACGACCTCAACCTCGTGATGGACATCTGCGAACGCGGGATCGTGATGGACCACGGCAACAAGGTCTTCGACGGCAACGTTTACGGCGCCGTCGCCCACATGCGCAACCAGCCTGAGGAGGAGGTGCGCCGCGAGCACGCGGAAGGCCTCGCGCGTGCCCTCGAGGACAAGCGTCGCAAACGCGAGTGGCAAGCCCGCGAGGCCGCCGAACGCGGCGAGGAATTCGTACCCCAGTACGACCCGGACCTGGACGGGCCCCTGGCTGGCTGACCGGGCAGGGTCCGTGCCCGGACCAGAGAACGGCGGCGCCGCGAAGGTCCTGCTCTCGCGGCGCCGTCGTTCCCCGTGGTACTGCCGGGCTCAGTCGCCGCATCCGGTGATCTTGTAGAGCTTCGCCTCGGGGCCGGTCTGGGCTACGAGCTCGAAGCCGTTCTGCGGTGTGAGCTGGTCGTAGCCCTTCGTGTCGAAGTAGCCGTACGGGTTGACCTGGCGGGTGCCGAAGTCCAGGACGAACTGGACGTCGTGCTTCTTGAGGGCGGGGCAGACCGCGGGGTTCGTGGTCAGCTCGTCCAGGTGGTGGGCGATGGTGGAGGCCTCTTTGTCCGCAACCAGGCCGTTGTGGGGGAAGAGCACGCGGGTGCCCGAGACGGCGTACGCCTGGGAGGTGCCGGTGAGCGGGTTGCCGAACACCACCGCGTCCTGGGGAACGTACCGGGGCAGCTCTTCCAACAGCGCCTGCTCCTCGGGGGAGACCAGGGCATACGGGTAGTCCCCGTAGCCCGCGTACTGGTGCTTGCCATAGTTCACCGTGTCCGTCATGGGCTGGGTCTGCAGCAGCTGCCAACCCACGAACACCGCCAGCAGGCCCCCGAGCGCCCTGACGGCGGGGGAACGCAGGGCAGTCGATGCGCGATCCCCCGCCAGCCGTAGCCGCCCCGAGGCGCGGGGGCTCCGGATCGCGCGGGTTACCGCGCGGCGCGCGTGCGAGAGCAACCAGCGGAGGATAGCCACGGCCCCGGCGGTGGCGAGGGGCACTGCCAGGACGGGGATCAGCGCGAGGATGCGATGGACGTCGTTGTACCAGACACCCCCCCAGTCGTAGCGCAGCTCCACGTCCCGGGACGAGGCCACGAGCACGTAAAGCCACACGAGAAATGCCCAGGCGCCGACGACCCACCGGGAGGTGTGGCGCAGCAGACTGCCCGCTCCCACGAGCACTACGATCACCAGCGCCCACGGTAGATGGGGGGCATCGGGATGGACCGTGGCCAGGGCCTCCCCGAGGGCCTGGGGCTCCGTGGCGTGGGGTGCCCACGTGGAGGCGGTCTGGGAAGCGCGCGCCGCGAACCAGATCTGCTGCAGCACCGCGGGCCACGCCACGAGACCTACCGCGCCGAGGAGCGTGAGCCACCAGGGACGGGAACGGCGCACACCGCGCCACCAGACCGTCAGAAGCATGATCCACAGCAGCGCCAGGCCCACCACCACGGTGGAGGGGTGTGCCAGCCCCATGGCGCCAGTGACTGCGAGGACGGTCAGCCACAGCGCACTTCGTGAGCCCGCATGCGGCTCCCGGGAGAGGCTGAGAGCTTCTGCGAGGAGGCCCAGCCAGGTGGGGAGGAATGCGATGGACATCGCGTTCGGGAAGAGATTGCCATAGAAGCTGAGCAAAAAGGGGAACGCGGGAAAGGACGAGGCCAGGAGTCCCGCCGCCACCGCGATCGCCGGCCTGGATCCGAGCAGCCGGGTGGTGAAGTAGAGGCACCCCAGCACCCATGCCACGCCGCACACCATCATGGTCATGGCGTTGGCTGTGAGAACCACCGGGAGGTGGCCCACCTGCGTGACGAACGCTGCGGTGTCGTGCCACGCGGCAGGGTAGAAGGAGGGCGTGCCGACGCCCAGACCACCCAGGGTGAGGGAGGATGCCTGTCCGGTGTCGTGAATGTAGCGCACAGCGTTGTAGTGGAAATTCGCGTCATAGGTCTGCGAGTAGGCGTCCGGAACCTGGATGATCAGATGCAGCCGCTGCACCACGATCCCGATGCCCAGCAGCGCACCGCACCACAGCCCCACCGTGGTGGCAGTGACGCGTTCCCGCCCGAAGGCGGTGCCCACCCGCGGCCCCGCCAGGTGACGTCGTGCGGGGATCAGCGCGACCCACAGCACGAGGGCGACAACCACGAAGGCCGCCGCCACGGTGAGCGGGTTCCACGGCACCCCCACGAGGCCGTAGATCACGGCCGAGGCGCTGAACCCCGCGGCCGACAGGGGAATGATGGCCGCGCAGCGGGCGAGCCCGCGCAGACCCAGAGCGATACTGAGCAGGGTACCCGGCAGGACCATGAGCAGCCCTGCGAGGGCGTAGGGGGGAAGGGCTTCTGTCCAGCTCACGGGACCGGTGACTCCAAACGGCAGGGGGTTGGGTACGTGCGAAGTTTAGTGGACGCCGCCCCGGGAGGTGCCCCCACCGGCTGCTTGCCCTGGGTCCCCTCGGTGCGGGGACGGGCCGGAGGGAGACCCGGGGATGCCCAACCCGGGACTGGGGGGTGCCGCGCGCTATGGAACAATGGTCGGGTGAGTCGAGCGTGGATTGTGATGCCCGTGTACAACGAGGCCCAGGTGGTGGGGGGGGTCCTGGAGAACCTCCGCCGGACGTTCCCGCACGTGGTGTGCGTGGACGACGGCTCCCGTGACGACTCCGCACGGATCTGCCGCGAGGCCGGCGCCGTGGTGGTCCAGCACCCCATCAACCTCGGTCAGGGTGCCGCCCTGCAGACGGGTTTCGAGTACGCCTTGCAAGACCCGGAGATGGACTGCGTGGTCACGTTCGACTCCGACGGCCAGCACCGGGTGATCGACGCGTACGACATGGTTCAGCGCATCCGCTCCGGTGAGGCCGAGGTGGTCCTGGGCTCCCGGTTCCTGGACGACCGCACGCAGGTCTCACCGCTAAAACGCTTCGTGTTGCGCACCGCGGCGTTCGTGTCCAAGTTCACGAGCGGGATGGACCTCTCCGACGCCCACAACGGGTTGCGGGCCATCGACCGGGGGACCCTGGGCAAGATCCACCTCAAGCAGAACCGCATGGCCCACGCCTCCGAGATCGTCAACCAGTTCGCGCAGATCCAGCCCCGGTGGGTCGAGCACCCGGTGGAGATCATCTACACGGAGTACTCCAAGGGCAAGGGCCAGTCTCTGCTCAACGGTGTGAACATCCTGACCGAACTGTTCGTGAAGTAGCGGGAGCCCCCACATGACCATCGTGGTCCAGATCGTCCTCATCCTCGCCGTGGCGTACGGTGCGCTCACGCTCGTGCGCGGCGGGGCCAACGCCAAGCATCAGGCGATCCGCCGGCTCGCGGCCGTCGCGTTCTTCGTCTTCGCGGCCATCTCGATCCTGGTCCCGGACCTCGTCACGAGCGTCGCGCGGTTCCTGGGCATCGGCCGTGGTACGGACCTGGTGCTCTACGCGCTCGTGGTGCTGTTCATGGTCACGCAGTACACCACAGCGCAGCACCGCCGTGCGGAGGAGGTCAAGCTCACCCGCATCGCCCGGCACATCGCCATCTCGGAGACCGAGAAGCCCTGGGAGCCCGACGCCGCCCACGGCGAGCGCCGCTCGGTGCGCGCCTTCCGCCGCACCTCGCCGCTGGGTCGGCCGGTGGAGGCGCCATCGTCGGCGTACTCGTCCGGGCACAACGCCGCTGGGCCGGGTTCCGCACAGCAAGAAAATACCGGGCTATAGGCCAGAGGCCCACACCCGGTACATAGTCATTTTACTCCCCGACATCGGGCCCAGCGATGCCGGGCTGAGAGGCATGGTCATACATCCTCAAGCCGAGGCACGCAGTCTTCCTCTCGGTCAGGAAATCGGGCACACCACATTGTTTGGCGACAGGGTCTGCGAGCAGGGCCTGGGGCGACCGGGAACCGGCGAGTCCCGCTGTGAGACGTTATTTATCCCGGTCGGATCGCCCCTATGAGTAACCGTTCGAACAACTTCAGGTAGGCCGTCCACGGATCTGCGAACCGTGCCACCGGGTCGGCAGGATCTCGAGCAGCGACGCAACAGAAGAAACGGAAGTCTCTGTTGGCCAAGACGGTGTCCACGAAGCCCTTGTAAGTATTGAGGGCGCCCTGGGTGAGATCCGTGAGGTGGAACTTGCCGTAGTCATGGGTTCGGTCTCGGTACTTCTGTATGCTGCGCAGAACCCGGGGAGGCTCGGGGTGAAGGAGAAGGCTGACAGCGAAGAGTCTGTCTCGAGAGATCGAGCCTGTTTCGTCGAGAAAAGTGAGAGAGGGGATGGGCTCTAGGCAGAAACAGGTGCTTGGCCACTCTTCCCTCCTTCCATCGGTGGCGTCACCTTAAGGCGGGCGGATCGCACGCTCATTCTCAACTTGCGCCGTTGGCCCCGCACGGAGCTCGTGCTGCAAAGGACCAAGTCTCTTAGTCACGTCGCGGCGACCAGCTCGGCCGGACTAGCGAGTCCTGCCCCATTGGTCGTGATGCCGATCACACTCGATGCAGTTGCATAGTGGGTCGAAACATGACGCCCATGGCCGGGTTCATCGGTGCACGTCAGCGGGATTATCCACAGACCGAGTGCCGTGTCGTGTCGATCAGCTGCGATTTCCCCTAGCGTTCCCTGCAGAGTTGACCAGCCGGTAACGGGTTCGGGGGAATCCCAGGGGGAGTCATGGCCGTAGGGGTCGCCGAGGACGCGATCGGGTTGATCGAGGCGGATGTGCGTGAGCAGATCCGGCGCAGCGGGTTGGATCCGTTGCATGAGGTGGAGCCCACCCGTCAGATCGTGGCCGCTGTGGTGGCGGAGTACGACGTGCGTTCGGCGCGTGCGGGGTTGCCGCGGGTGCAGGACCTTGAGGCTGCCCGTAAGACGGTGCTGGACCTGGTGGCCGGGTACGGTCCGTTGCAGCCGTTCCTGGATGATCCCGAGGTCGAGGAGATCTGGATCAACGGCCCGACCGAGATCTACATCGCCCGCGACGGCGAATCCGAGCTGACGAGTCTCGTGCTGAGCGAGTCACACGTGCGCACCCTCGTGGAGCGCATGCTCAAGTCCTCGGGGCGCCGCCTGGATCTGAGTTCCCCGTTCGTGGACGCCTCCCTGCCGGACGGTTCCCGATTGCACGTGGTGATCCCGGACGTCACCCGGGCGCATTGGGCGGTGAACATCCGCAAGTTCGTGGCACGGGCCCGCCGCCTGGAGGATCTGGTGGGGTTGGGCTCGCTCACCACCCAGGCCGCGCAGTTCCTGCATGCGGCGGTGGATGCCGGGTTGAACATCCTGGTGTCGGGGGCCACCCAGGCCGGGAAGACCACCCTGCTCAACTGCTTGTGCGCGGCGATCGGCCCGCGGGAGAGGGTGATCACGGTCGAGGAGGTCTTCGAGCTGAAGGTGGCGCTGCGCGACGTCGTCGGCATGCAGTGCCGCCAAGCGAACCTCGAGGGCACGGGCGAGATCCCGCTGCGCCGGCTCGTGAAGGAGGCGCTGCGCATGCGCCCGGACCGGTTGGTCGTGGGGGAGGTGCGCGAGGCCGAGAGCCTGGACATGCTCATCGCGCTGAATGCCGGGCTGCCGGGGATGTGCTCGCTGCACGCCAATTCGGCTCGTGATGCCGTGACCAAGATCTGCACCCTGCCGCTGCTCGCGGGAGAGAACATCAGTAACGCGTTCGTGGTACCCACCGTCGCCTCGTGCTTCGACCTGGTCGTCCATTGCCACCGCGCGCCCTCGGGTCACCGGTACGTCGCCGAGATCCTGGGCATCGGTAACCGGGTGGAGAACGGCGTCATCGAGACGTACCCGATCTTCCGCTTACAGGACGGTGCCCTGCGCGCGGTGGCCTCGGAGCTGCCCTCGGCCCACAAGTTCACGCGCGCGGGCTATTCTCCGGCGTCGCTGATTCACGACGACGCTCCGGCGAGTACCGCGTCCGACGACGCCGGCCGCATCGCCACGCCCGCGGACGACGCGCCGCGAACGGGGCGGCGAGACCCATGAGTGCGTTGTTCGGAGTACTGCTGGGAACCGGGGTGTTCCTCGTGTGGTGGTCGTGCTGGACCCGGCCACCCGCCGCGCGGACCAAACACGCGCGGGCAGGCTACCTCCGCACCCTGTTGTTACGGGCGGATCTCCCGGGCCTGTCACCCGCGGCGTTCATCGGGCTGAGCCTGCTCCTCGCTCTGGTGGCGGGGGTGTTGATCCTGGCGCTGACGTCCGCCGCGGTGTTCGGCCTGTGCGTCTTCCTCGTGACACTGTGCCTCCCGCTGTGGCTCGTCAAACGGCGCGCACGACGCCGCACGGCCGTCCTGCGCGAGGTCTGGCCCGACGTCGTGGACCATTTGCGCTCCGCGATCCGCGCGGGGATGGGCCTGCCCGAAGCCCTGATGCAACTGCAGTACCGGGGACCGGAACCCCTGCGACCCGCGTTCGCCCAGTTCGCGGCCGACTACCGTGCTAGCGGTCAGCTCCACGGGTCGCTGACCATGCTCAAGCAGCGGCTCGCCGATCCCGTGGCGGACAACATCGTGGAGGCGCTGCGCGTGACCCGCGAGGTGGGCGGCACCGATCTGGGGAAGTTGCTGGGCACCCTGTCCGAGTTCCTGCGGGAGAACGAACGAACCCGCAGTGAACTGGAAGCCCGGCAGTCCTGGACCGTGAACGCCGCTCGGCTGTCCGTGGCGGCACCGTGGCTCATCCTCGCGCTCATGGCCACCCAACCCGCAGCGGTCCGCGCCTACAACACGGCCACCGGCGCCGCCGTGCTCCTGGGTGGGCTCGCGATCTCGGTGCTGGCGTACCAGCTCATGCTGCGCCTGGGCGCCTTACCCACCGAGCGGAGAGTGCTGCGATGAACCTCACCGTGCTGTCCGGGGTGCTCGGACTTGTCCTCTCGCTGGGACTGTGGCTCATCCTTGCCGCGGCCAAGGCCGTGGGAGCGCCCAGCTTCGCGGACCGGATCGCCCCGCAACTGCGTGCCGCGGAGCTCTCCGCCGGACTCGGGGACAACCCCTGGCGCTCACGGCGCTCCCGCGGCCAGTCCCTGACGGGTGCGGCGGGCAACGCCCTCATGCACTGGATCCTTCAGCGCGCAGCGCCCCTGTTCTCCAACGCGGACGTCCTCGCCCGACGACTCGTGCGGGACGGTTCCCGTAAGGATGTCATGGACTACCGCGCCGAACAGGTGCTCTTCGGTGTGGCCGGAGCGGTCGTGGGCAGCGTGATCGGAACGGCCCTGGTGCTGCGGGCGGACGTGAACATCGCGATCCTCGCCGTGGGTGCCGTCCTCGGCGCGGGGACCGGTGTATGGCTGCGTAACTACCTCTTGAGCCGCAGTATCCAGCGCCGGGAGAAGCGCATGCTCGCCGAGTTCCCCGCCGTGGCAGAGCTCATGGCGCTCGCGGTAGGCGCCGGGGAAAGCACCGTAGGCGCGCTCGAACGGGTGTGCCGGGTCGCGGAGGGCGAGTTGGTCGGGGAATTCCGAGCGGTGCTCGCCCAGACGCACGCCGGGTCCGGATTGACGACGGCGCTGCAGGACTTCTCGGCGCGCACCGACGTCGTGGCGCTGGGCAGGTTCGTGGACGGCATCGTCGTCGCCATCGAACGGGGCACCCCGCTCGCTGACGTGCTGCGAGCCCAAGCTCAGGACGTGCGGGACCACGACAAACGGGTCCTGATGGAGATCGCCGGCAAGAAGGAGATCGCGATGCTCGTCCCGGTCGTGTTCTTCATCCTGCCGTTGAGCGTGATGTTCGCGGTGTTCCCCGGACTCGCGGTGCTGGACCTGGGGTTCTGACGGATCGGCTCCCGAACCCACTGACTACACAAGGAGAAAATCATGAAACACCTGATGCGCTGTCATGCGGCCACCGTGTGGCTGCTGACCGTCTCCCTGCCCGCCCGGCTCGCACCGAGTGATGACCACCCGGATCGGGGGGACGTACCCGGCTGGGTCATGCTTACGCTCATGTCCGCGGTGCTGGTGGCGGGGTTGTTGCTGATCGCCCGGCCCGCCTTGGAGGGGCTGTTCCAGGATGCCATCAACCGCGTCTCGGGCCTCTGACCCCGCGCTCGACCTGGACGCCGGCAACGCGGTGGCCGAATACGTCATGGTCCTCGCGCTCGCGATCGTGCTGTTCGGCCTCATTCTGCAGGTCGGATTCGCGCTGCACGTGCGCAACACCCTGATCGACGCCGCCGCGGCCGGGGCCCGGTACGCGAGCCTCGCGGACCGCACCGACGAGGACGGCATCGCCCGCACGCGCGGGATCATCACCGACACCGTGGGCGCGAATTATGCGCGGGACATCTCCGTGTCCCGTACCAGCGTGGGGTCACTGCCGGCGGTCGAGATCCGTGTGGTCTCGCCCCTACCGGTCGTGGCCACGCTGGGCCCGCCGCGCGCGCTGGAGGTGAGTGGGCATGCGGTCGACATGGATTCGTGAGGTCCTCGCGCGGCGCGGTTCCGGGGACGATCCGGACCGGGGGAGCGCGATCGTGGAGTTCATCGGACTGGGCCTGCTATTGCTCGTGCCCGTGATGTACCTGGTGGTCACGGTGGCCCGGGTCCAGGCGGGCTCGCTCGCCGTGGTCGCGGCGGCGGACCAGGCGGCTCAGGCCGTGTCCGTTCTCGAGGCCAAAGACCTCAACCGCGTAAGGGTGCACGACGTCGCCGCCGTTGCGGCCCAGGATCACGGTTTCGACCCGCGGGACCTCGCTGTGACGGTGAGCTGTTCGGACGGGACATGTGAGACACCCGGTTCGGTGGCCCGGGTTCACGCCACCGTCACTGTGGAACTCCCCTTGATGCCGGGGTTCGTCACAGCCAGGATCGCCACGCTGTCCTCGGACGTCACCGTGATCGCGGGGCGGTACTCATGATGCGCGCAATGCTATCCGGCCGCGACGTGATGCGGCTCTTCATCGGTATCGCGACTGCGCAGATCGACGACCTCGACGGGCCGCGGCCACACGAATGCCCGGCGCAGGGGACGAGTCAGGACCGCGATGAACCGCATCGTGCGAACCCCGAGGATCCTGACTCCGGTCAGACCACGATCGTGCTGATCGGTTTCGCCCTGGTGACTCTGCTCCTGGTGGTCACAGTCATGGCGATCACCAGCGTGTACGTGGGGGAGCGGCAACTTCAATCGCTCGCCGATCGGGCGGCGGGGGCCGCCGCGGACACGTTCACGAACGTGGACCGCTCCGGTTCGGGTCCGCCCACACCCATCCTCACGAACGGGGCGGTGGCCGCCTCGGCCACGAGTTACCTGGGGACCGTGGGGGCTTTCCACGATGTCAGCGGGCTGTCCCTCGCGGCGCCCACGGGATCGGCGGACGGGACGACCGCCCAGGTCACGCTCTCGGCCGTGGTGCATCCGCCGGTGGTCAACGTGTTCATCCCAGCGGGTGTCCCGATCAGCGCCACGGGGGACGCGCGAGCCGTCATGCAGCGGTGATTCACCTCACCCGGTTTGCCGTCTGACCAGAGGTTTTACAGGTGACGTGTTGTGTACCGTTGACGCGTCACTTGCGGAGTGACTTTCCGCGATAAGTAAGACTGCCATGACCGATGCTCTGACCACCACAACCGACACCGCACGCGCAACCTCCTGGGCCGTCGTCCAGCACGACGGCGCTCCCTCGGTGTCCGTAGGCCTCCTGATCCTGCGCCTGGGCCCGATGCCCCAAACGGCCCGATGACGGGTGCCGTCACGAGTGACGCTCCGCCATGAGCGAGGCCCCGCTACAAGCGAGGTGTCGCTATGAACCACGCACCGCTAGGAGCACGGCCACGCTACGCGTGATGCACCGCACTGAACGAAGCACCGATATGACGAAGGCACGGCCGGGAGATTCCCGGCCGTGCCTTCGCCACATTGCAGTGGGCATGACTCAGCGGCGCAGCATACGCAGCAAGCGACGGGCCGTGGCCACCCGGCGGTATGCGGCCACGGGAGGCACCACGCCGATGAGGCGGCGGGTGGCCTGGCGGCGCACGGTGGAGCGCAGCACCTGACGCAGCACGGGGCCCAGGGTGGATCGGGAACGGCTCATGACAAGACGACCTTTCGAAGGAGGGGATCAGTACTGTTCATGGTTCCGTGGCAGGACCGCGGAGGTGTCGAACGCTTCTCGCTGGCTCACGGTACCGGTGCGGTCGATCACCGTGACGTGCTGCGCGGAACCGCGCTGCGAACCGCCGGTGATGTCCGCACCCGAATCGGCGACCACGTTGATGAGCTCCACCGTGGGACCCACGTGCACGTCGTCGAGCAGCACGGAGTTGCGCACCACGGCCCCGGCCTCGATCACGCAGTTCTGGCCGATGATCGAGTGTTCCACGGTGCCGGCCACCCGCGCCCCGGGGGCCACGTACGAGCGGGAGACCGCGGCGTCGTCGGTGATGAACGCGGGCGGGGGAGCAACCTGGCCGCTCCAGATGGGCCATGCGGGATCGTCGAGGGTCGCGCCGTCGCCGTCGATCAGCTGCATCTGCGCGGTCCAGTAGGACTGGACGGTCCCGAGGTCCATCCAGTACCCCAGGTGTCGGTGCTCGACCACCCGGTGGTGTTCCAGGACGTAGGGGATGAGGTCCTCGCCGTAGTCGCCCAGCTCGCCCAGTTCGGACTGCAGGGTGTCCAGCGCCGACAGCAGCACGTCCGTGGAGAAGAGGAACATCTCACCGGCCACAAGGTTGCCCTTGGGCTCCTCGGGCTTGTACGCGAACTCGGTAACCTGGCCGGCTTCATTGGTGCGCACCACGCTGTAGCGGGAGGGATCCTCGGGGACCTCGGTGGTGACCATGGTCAGATCAGCGCGCTTGGTCAGGTGGGTGTCCACCACGGACCGGAAATCGATCGTGTAGAGGTGGTCCGCGGAGAGCACGAGGACCAGATCCGGGTCCGCCTCACGGATGATCGTGCTCTGGCGGTAGATGGAGTCCGAGTTGCCGCTCGCAAAACCCTCGCCGTGGGACCCCTCGTAAGGCGGCAGGATCTGCAGCCCGCCGTGGGAGCGGTCCAGGTCCCACGGGCGACCGCCGGCCATGTAGGCGTTGAGATCGTGGGGCAGGTACTGCTGCACCATCCACACGTCCGGGATGTGCGAGTGCGCCAGGTTGGACAGGGACACGTCGATCAAGCGGTACGTGCCGCCCACGGGCAACGCGGGCTTGACCACGTAATCGGTCAGGGCGCCCAGTCGAGACCCCTTGCCTCCCGCCAGGATGAGTGCGAGTACGGTGGGGCGTTCCATCGGCGGGCTCCTCAGCAGCGGTGTCGCAGGGAATCCTACCGACTCACGGACCCGGGGGCCATGACGTAAAGTGATGTGTCATGGCCTCCATTGACTACGCTGCAGAAATCCGTGCCCTCCGAGCCACCTACGACTCCGTGGCGGCGGTCAGCGACGTCGAGTCCATGAAGAAGCAGATCGCCGTCCTGTCCGAGCAGGCCGCGGCCCCGGACCTGTGGGACAACCCGGACGAGGCCCAGAAGGTCACCTCGCAGCTCTCGCACCAGCAGAGCAAGCTGGACCGGCTTAGGAAGATCTCCGGGCGCATCGACGACCTCGAGGTCATGGTGGAACTCGCGGAGGAAGAGGACGATCAGGACACCCGGGACGCCGCCGCGGAGGAACTCGAGTCCATCCGCAAGGCGCTGTCCGAACTGGAGATCCAGACCCTGCTGGCCGGCGAGTACGACGAACGCGAGGCCGTGGTCACCATCCGCTCGGGCGCCGGTGGTGTGGACGCCGCGGACTTCGCGGAGATCCTCATGCGCATGTACCTGCGCTGGGCGGAGCGCCACGGGTACCCCACCAAGGTCCTGGACACCTCCTACGCGGAAGAGGCGGGTCTGAAGTCGGCCACGTTCGAGGTCAAGGCGCCCTACGCGTTCGGGACCCTGTCCGTAGAGGCGGGTACGCACCGGCTCGTGCGGATCTCTCCGTTCGACAACCAGGGGCGGCGCCAGACATCCTTCGCCGCGGTGGAGGTCATCCCGCTCATCGAGTCCGACGACACGATCGAGATCCCGGAGTCCGAGCTGAAGGTGGACGTGTTCCGCTCCTCGGGTCCCGGTGGTCAGTCCGTGAACACGACCGACTCCGCGGTGCGCATGACCCACATCCCCACGGGCATCGTGGTGTCCATGCAGAACGAGAAGTCGCAGATCCAGAACCGCGCGGCCGCGCTGCGCGTGCTGCAGTCCCGCTTGCTGCTGTTGCGCCAGCAGGAAGCGGACGCCAAGAAGAAGGAGATGGCGGGGGACGTGAAGGCATCCTGGGGTGACCAAATGCGCTCGTACGTGCTCAACCCCTACCAGATGGTCAAAGATCTGCGCACCAACTACGAAGAGGGCAATCCCAGTTCCGTGTTCGACGGCGGGATCGACTCGTTCATCGACGAAGGCATTCGCTGGCGCGCGGACGCCCGCCAGCACGACGAGGACTAAGGGCTCCACGCCGCACGACGACGCCGCCCCGCCCGGCAGGTGCCCCGCGCACCCCGGGCCGGGACGGCGGCGTCGTCCCCGGCGGGACCCGGTGAAGGAAGAACAGGCCGATGGCCAAGAAGAACGCTGATGACGGCCGCCAGATCGTGGCCAACAACAAGAAGGCGCGCCACGACTACAACATCTATGACACCTACGAGGCCGGACTGGCGCTCATGGGGACCGAGGTGAAGTCGCTGCGCATGGGGCGGGCGTCCCTGGTGGACGCGTTCTGCCAGTTCGACAACCGCGGCGAGCTGTGGCTCGAACACGCCCACATCCCGGAGTATCTGCAGGGCTCGTGGACCAACCATTCCGCGCGGCGGCGGCGCAAGCTGCTGTTGCACCGCTCCGAGCTGGATAAGATCGCGGGCAAGACGCGCGAGGCCGGTTACACCATCATTCCGCTGTCCCTGTACTTCGTGCACGGCAAGCGCGTAAAGGTGGAGATCGCGGTGGCCCGCGGCAAGCGCGAGTACGACAAGCGTCAGACCCTGCGCGAGAAGCAGGACAACCGCGAGGCCCAGCGCGCCATGCGCTACCGCAACATGCGCGGTTGAGCCCTTCGACTCACGGCGTCCCGGCCGGTACCTCCAGTGCGAGGTGCCGACCGGTCCAGTTCCTGCGCAACCAGCGGTCGTGGGAGGCCACGAGCACGGTCCCCGGGTAGTCGGGCACCGCCGCCTCGAGCTGTGTGGCGAGCACGAGTGAGAAGTGGTTGGTGGGCTCGTCCAGCAACAACACCTGCGGCGGGTCCGCGAGCAGCACCGCCAGGGCGAGCCGACGCCGCTGTCCCACGCTGAGCTCACCGACCCGCCGGTTCTCGTCCCGCCCGGCCAGCAGGCCGAACGTCCCGAGGGGAACGGTCTCCGCGCGACTCTCTCCCACGAGCTCATGGTAGATGTGGGCCGCCGTGTGCTCCGGGTCGGCGCCGGGCAGTGTGGCGTCCTGATCCAGTAACCCCACGCGTACGTCGGGTGCGACGTGCACGGAACCGCGCGTGGGTTCCAGTCGCCGGGCGAACAGGCTCAGCAGGGTGGATTTGCCCACGCCATTGGAACCCGTGATGAGCCACGACTCACCCGCGCTCACGGCCAGGGACACGGGTGCCATCCGTCCCGCGACCTCGGCCGCGGAGGCGGTCAGTACCGGGCCCGTGCGGTGCAGTGCGGCCTCCGATCCGGACAAACCCGCGGTGAGTCCCTGGAAGTACAGCTCCCGGGGTGGCTTGCGGATCTGCTCGTTTTCGACGGTGGCCAGGCGGGTCCGCGCGTCGTTGACCCGTCGGGAGACCACCGCGGCGTTGCGGTCCGCGTAGAACTTCTTCGCCGCACGACCCTCCGTCTTGGGGGACCGGTCGCTGTGGCCCACGGTCTGCTGCTCCCGCACGGCCGCGCGGAGCTTCTTCAGTTGCGCCTGTTCGTCCCGATACGTGCGTTCCCAGCGCTCGCGGGCATCCATGCGGGCGAGCACGTACTGGGAATAGGTGCCGCCGAAGCGGGTCACGCCGATGCCCGTCCCGGTGCCGTCACCCACGAGGTCCGAGGTGACGGCATGCGGTCGGGGTGCGGGGTCCAGGTCCACGAGCGAGGTCACGGCGGTGTCCAGGAATGCGCGGTCATGGCTCGCCAGCAGCACCGGTCCGTGCCACGACCGCAGGGTCGCGCGCAGGAAGTCCGTGGCGGCGTCGTCCAGGTGGTTCGTGGGTTCGTCGAGCAGCAACACGTCCGGGGTGGAGAGCAGCAGCCAGGCCAAGGACAGCCGTGAGCGCTGTCCGCCGGACAGGGCACCCGTGGACCGGTCACGATCCACGCCTCCCAGGCCGAGCCCGTCCAGGGTGACGTCGATGCGGGTGTCCACGTCCCACGCGCCGATCCGTTCGGCAGTGTCCAGGGCGGCGGCGTACGCGGTGGCGGCACCCTCGTCCTCCGGGGCGCGGGCGAGAGCGTCAGCTGTGCGGTCGACGGCGGATGCTGCGTCCCGCACGGTCCGCACCGCCGACTCCACGGCCTGGGCCACGGTGTCGTGCGGCGCGAAGGGGGGTTCTTGGTACAGCAGGCCCACGCGCAGCGGATCGCCGAGGCCGACGGCGCGGACCTCACCGGCGTCGGGCGCGCAGGCCCGCCATGATGCGCAGCAGGGTGCTCTTGCCGGAACCGTTCTCTCCGATCAGACCCGTGGGATCACCCGCGGTCACGGAGAAGCTGATGTCCGTGAGCACCCGGTGGGAGCCGTAGGAGGCGGAGACGCCGGACACGCGGATGTGCGCGGCCGTATTAGGGGTGGCGGGAGAATGCGGGGGATGAGCCATGGGTGTCCTCGGATAGCCGGGATCCCCGCCGGGCAGCGGCCACGGGCGCGGGGAGGTCGAACGGCTCATCGGAACATGCGTTACACCCTAGGGCATCCCGCGGGGGAGGGCCAGGGTAGGGCAGCACGGGTGGAGCCGGCGCGGTCCGAGGAGCCCGGTCCGCGGCCCCTGCCGATTTGACGGTATGGCTAGGGTGGGCGTAATCTGATGTGTCCATGAGCGGGCGAGTCACTGAGATCCGCTGGCACGTGGAAGCTCATTGAAAAATGAATATGGGGATGATCGGTTTCGACGATGTGAGTTGAGACAGGGGAAGCGGGTTGAGGACGCAGAGTTATCTCGTAAACGCTCTCTGTAAAACAATAAGTGCCAAATCCAAGCGCACTGACTTCGCTCTCGCTGCGTAAGTAGCGACAGCAGTCTGGCAGCCCAGGTTCACCTTCGACCTGGATCCTGCCATCAGCTAGAAGGTCACTGCTGCGGACGCAGGTTACGGGCGTTCGTGGGACTCTTACGTAACTGAGTTCGGCGGTCACTCGTGTGCGAGATGACCGGAACTGAGAAACCTGTAAGCACACTGCACCCGGAGAAGCCCTGACAATGCTGCATCGGACGGGGGTTCAATTCCCCCCATCTCCACTGTCGTCCTGTCCCAGGACGTGAGAAGACCCTGAACCAATGGTTCAGGGTCTTTTTGTTTGCCTGAGCCCGGGAACATCTGAGTCCCGAAAAAGCACGCGGCCGATGGCTCCGAGTGCGTTATCGGGACATATTTGTGTCCAGGGGTCCGCGTTCGGAGGGGCAAGCACGGGAGTCCGGCGGACCCGAGGTCCATGTCCGCATGCGTGCCCGACCGGCGGGAGTCCTCGGACCTAGGGTGGAGGCAGGACGGACCCCACAGTCCCCAGTCCTTCGGCACGCGTTCACCGTGCGGGTGGAAGTGGCCGCACCCCTGACCGTGGGCCGGACCGCCGCCGGAACACGCAGGGTCGTACCGATCACCGGCGGCGCAGTGACCGGTCCCCACGGCTCCGGGCGTGTGCTGCCCGTGGGAGCCGATTACCAGGTGGTTGGTACCGAGATCCCCTGGCTCGAGGCCAAGTACGTCCTGGAACTCGCCGAGGGTCACCCGGTCTATGTGGGCAACCGTGCGATGCGGGTGGCCAGCGCGGAGGACTCCCGGGCCATCGCCCAGGGGATCCCGGTGGACCCGCAGCGGGTGTACTTCCGATGCGCCCCGTGCTCACCGCGGACGAGGACGGGCCGTGTACGTGGCTCAACCACACCGTGTTCGTGGGATCGGGGGAGCGGGACCCGGACTGTGTCCGCCTGGAGATCTCTGCGGTGCAGTGAGGTGTGGAGAAGTGCGGTGAGGTGGGCCGACCTTACCTGGGGGCGGAGGTCCCTGGCAGGGACCTTCCGCACCTTGCGGCGGTGTGCCCGGGCCTGGGCAGTCCGCACATGGAACGAGGGCCAGGACCCACGCCCGCGCCCCGGGGACAACTGTACTGCGATAAAACCGTGTACCGGCCGGTACATGTGCGTGGTGCAGCACAGTGGTTCAAGGCGGCCGGAAGGGGCGTGCCCGAGCGGGGTGGGCTGGGGCGTCCCCGGCATTCCCGGCGCGATGTGGAAGACTTGAGCCGGAAACCCATCATCGAAACCGAGAGGTAGGCGCTTCCATGAGTGAGCGGTCCAACGATCAGTCGGGTTCGTCCTCGGCCTCCCACCGGGACCAGCCGCAGTACGGTCAGTACTCCGACGACCGGGTTCAGAGTGCGGGCGGGACGCAGCAGCCCGAGTACGGCCAGTACAGCGATCCGTCCGCTCAACAGGGCGGCCAGGGCTACGGGAACAACGCCTCTCAGGCCGGCGGCTACGGCACCACCGGCCAGTCCGGCACGTCCGATCAGTACGGCTCGTCCAACCAGTACGGTGTCTCCACCCAGTACGGTGGTGACGACCAGTACGGCCAGTCCGGTCAGCAGTCCTACGGCGGCCAGGCTTACGGTAATCATGGCTACGGCAACCAGGGCTACGGCGCCGGCGGCTACCCCCAGCAGGGTTACGGCGTCCAGGGCCAGGACACCCAGGGTGGTTACCCCACGCACTACCAGAACGAGTACAACCAGGGTGGGTACGACAACCAGGACGGCTACGGCAACCCCTACGCTCCGGTGCCGGGCCGCGGGCTGGGCATCGCCTCACTGGTGCTCGGTATCCTGGGCATCCTCACGTTCTGGCTCGCCGGTCTGGGCGGTGTACTGGGCCTCGTGGGCCTGATCCTCGGCATCATCGGCGTGGTCAAGATCCGTAAGTCGCGCCGTGGTTCCCCGGCACTCGCGGTCGTGGGCATCGTACTCTCCGCACTCGCGCTGCTGGGAGGCATCCTGATGGCCGTGCTGTTCGCCTGGGTCTTCGGTCAGGCCGCCGACTGCATGGACCTCGCGGTGGCCGGAAACGACGCCGCGTACCAAGAGTGCGTGCAGAACGCCCTCAACGATTCCTTGAACTCCTGAGGTCCCCGCGGGTGATCCCGCCCCTCGGATGAGACGGACGAGCCCGGTGTCACGCACGTGACACCGGGCTCGTTCAGTCCTGGGGGGCGCCGGTACCGAGGACGTCCAGAGCGGCGTCGTGCAGGAGACCGTTGCTGGCCAGGGCGTTGTCCCCGAAGGGACCGTCCTGCCCGGCCAGGGACGTGAAACGCCCGCCGGCCTCGGTGACGATGGGCACGAGCGCGGCCATGTCGTAGAGGTTGAGTTCGGGTTCGCACGCGAGGTCCACCGCGCCCTCGGCGACCATACAGTAGGACCAGAAGTCCCCGTAGGCCCGCGTGCGCCACACGGAATCGGTGAGCTCGATGAACTGCTGGCGCACACCCAGATCCCGCCATCCGCTCAGGGACGAGTAGGACAGCGATGCGTCCGAGAGCTGGTTGACTGAGGAGACCGACAAGCGCGTGGCCTGCGAGAGTGAGCGCCCCGTGAAGGCCCCCGACCCGGCGGCGGCCCACCAACGGCGGTTGAGCGCCGGCGCGGACACCACGCCCAACACCACCTCACCGTCCTCGATCAAACCGATCAGCGTGGCCCACACGGGTACGCCGCGCACGTAGTTCTTGGTGCCGTCAATCGGGTCGATGACCCACTGGCGGCCGCCCGAACCCGTGGTCCCGAACTCCTCACCGATCACGGCGTCCCGGTTGCGTACGCGCCCCAGTTGCGCGCGGATCACCTGTTCGGCCTCGCGGTCCGCGTCCGTCACGGGTGTGAGATCGGGTTTGGTCTCCACGGTGAGGTCCTGGGACTTGAACCGTTTCATGGTCAGTCCGTCCACGGAATCCGCGAGGATGTGGGCCAGGCGGAGGTCGTCCGTGTAACTGCTGGGTGCACGCATGCGTCTACGTTATCGCTTGTCCGAGCTGCTTCTCGCTGTCCCCCCGCTGTGTCTGCCCGCGCGACGCCGCGAGCAACCTGCGCAGCGATTCGAGCCGCTGCGGGGCCGCCGGGGAGGCCCCCGGGCGGTGCACCCACGCGTCCAGCGCGCACCCGGGGGAATCCTCCGTGTGCAGGCACCCGCGAGGACAGTCTGCGGTGGCGGGGACCAGGTCGGTGAACGCGTTGAGCAGTTCCTCCTCGGGCACGTGGGCCAGACCCAGGGAACGGATCCCGGGGGTGTCCACGACCCAGGTCCCGGGGCGGGTTCCGGGCACCGTGAGGGCGCGCGCGGAGGACGACGTGTGCCGGCCACGGCCCGTGACGTCGTTGACGCCGCCGGTGGCCCGCTGCGCTCCCGTGAGGGCGTTGACCAGCGTGGACTTGCCCACGCCGGAGGGCCCCAGGAACACGCTCACATGACCGTCCAGCAACGACCGCAACCGCTCGAGGGAATCGGGGGACACGGCCAGGGACTGCTCGTGGATGCCGGCCTCGGGTCGTTCGCCGCGGTCGGTCGCGCGCTGCGTGCTGAGGGTGATCACGTCCAGATCGTGGAGGTAGTCCAGGAACTCCGTGGGATCGGCCAGATCGGACTTGGTCATGCACACCACGGGGGTGATTCCCGCGTCCCATGCCGCCACCAACCCGCGGTCCACGAATCCCGTGCGGGGGGTGGGAGAGGCCGCCGCGAGCACGAGCACGAGCCGGTCCGCGTTCGCCACGATCACGCGTTCCACGGGATCGGTGTCATCGGCACTGCGACGCAGCACGGTGGCGCGCGGTTCGATCCGCACGATGCGTGCCAGGGTGTCCGGGGCACCGGTGACGTCACCCACGACGCCCACGAGATCCCCGGGCACGATGGGCCGGCGCCGCAGCTCCTTGGCGCGCACGCACGTCACCGTGCGCGGTTGTTCCTCGTCCTCTCCCACCACGCACGTGTACCGGCCGCGGTCCACGGCCACCACACGTACGATCACGGCGTCCTCGTGCGTGGGTCGCTGCTTGGTGCGAGGGCGGGAGCCGCGCTTATTCGCGCGGATCCGGACGTCGGACTCGTCCCAGGTCCTGCGGGCCACTGCGTCAGGAACCCCGCCGCACGAGGCGGTCCCACATGCCCGGGAAATCGGGAAGCGTCTTGGCGGTGGTGGCGACGTTCTCCACCCGGATCCCGAACACGCGCAGGCCCAGGATGGCTCCCGCGGTGGCCATGCGGTGGTCGTGATAGCTGTGGAAGACTCCGGCGTGCAGCTCAGCGGGGGTGATCAGAAGTCCGTCCGCGGTCTCCTCCACGTTCCCACCCAGCGCGTTGAGCTCGGTGCTCAACGCGGCGAGCCGATCGGTCTCGTGCCCGCGCAGGTGGGCGATACCGCGCAGCACGGAGGGGCCGGTGGCTAGCGCGCAGATCGCGGCCACGGTGGGCGCGAGCTCGCCGGCTTCCGAGAGATCCAGGTCCACCCCGGCGATCTCGTCCGGACCGGTCACGGTGAACGTGCTGCCCTGCACACGGACGTCCGCGCCGAACAGGGGCAGGATCCGCCGCCACTGGTCCCCGCCCTGCGTGGTGTGGGCGGGCCAGTCGGGGATGCTCACGGTCCCGCCCGTGACCACGGCCGCCGCCAGGAACGGTCCGGCGTTGGACAGGTCCGGTTCCACGGTCACGTCCAGGCCGGCGACGTCGCTCGGGCTGACCCGCCACGCGGCGTCACCGATGCGCTCGGCGGCCACACCGGCGTCGCGCAGCACGGACACGGTCATGTCCACGTGCGGTAGTGAGGGCACACCGGAGCCGCCCTCGTGGTGCAGTACGAGCGGGGAGTTGAAGCGCACCGCGGAGAGCAGTAGCGCGGAGACGAACTGGGACGAGCCGCTCGCGTCGATCGTCACGGTGCCCCCGGTCACCGATCCGGTGCCGACGACCCGCAACGGCAGCGTGCCCCGGCCGTCGTCCTCGACGGACACGCCGAGCTCGCGCAACCCCGCGATCACGGGACCCATGGGACGCACGCGCGCTCCGGCGTCGCCGTCGAAATCCACGACCCCGGAACATAGCGCCGCCAGGGGCGGGACGAAGCGCATCACGGTACCCGCAAGACCGCAGTCCACGGTCACGGGCCCGGTGAGAGTATGCGCGCGGGGCAGGGGGGTGATCCGCAGATCCGGACCGAACGGCCCCGGGTCCGGCAGCGCTTCGATCACCGCGCCCAACTGCTCGAGCGCGGTGATCATGAGCCTGCTGTCACGCGAGTGCAACGGCTTGCGCAGCACGGACGGTTCATCCGCGAGGGCCGCGAGGACCAGATACCTGTTGGTCAGGGACTTGGAACCGGGGACGGCCACCGTGCCTCTCACGGCGGCCCCCTCCGAGAAGGGGGCCCGCCAGTGAGCGGGATCCAGGGCTTGCGGTTCGCCGTTGCTCGGCATCACGTGGCGCGGCGCTCCTAGTTGGAAACGGCGTCCTGGACGGCCTTCTCGGCCTGCTCCAGCTTCTTCTTGGTGTCCTTGCCGACCTTGACCGCGTTCTTGCGGACGTCGTCGGCGAGGTGGCTCGCGCGCCACACGAGGGACGGGTTGCCCGAAGTGTCCACGGCCGCGATCATCACGGCACCCAGCAGGGACACGTTCTTGAGCAGGTCCGACCTGCGGGCGGCCTTGCCCTCGGTGGTGCTCGCGTCCGCGGAGCGGTATTGGGTGTAGCCGTTGAGCGCGGTGGTGCCGAGCAGCACGGTGGACGACAGGCGCGGGAGCTTGCTCGCGGCGAGCAGCGACGCCGCGACGACCTGGGCGGCGGCGATGCCCTGCGCGACCTGAGCGCGGTTGGCGGTCACGGGGCGCACCTGCGGGGCGGCGCTCTCGAGGGCCTTGAGGACCGGGTCCAACTGCTTCGCGGCAGCGGACGAGTTGCGGAACGCGTTGACGCCCCCGGCGATGTAACCGGTGGCGAGCAGCGGGCGGGCGAGACGACGAACAATGCTCATGGTTCTCCTCCTTACGGCCCCGGCATCTCCGGGTACGCACTGTAGCCATCCTATCGGCCCGAGTTCGCGCCGCCGCCGGGAATACTCGCACGGCGCGTGCGTGTTATCCATGGTGTACAGAAGCGCCACATATGTGACGTAACACTCGGCAACGACCAGGGAAGTGGGTGACGGCGGAGGATGACGGCCCCCACCTTAGACTGGGACGTGATGAACGATCAGCGAACTCACGATTCCCATCCGGTGGAACACCCCGAAGAGGTACCCTCCGGAGCGGAAACCACTCAGCAGCGCCGTGAGCGTTTCGAACGCGACGCCATGCAGTACGTGGACCAGCTCTACGCCGCGGCATTGCGCATGACCCGCAACCCGTCCGATGCCGAGGACCTAGTGCAGGAGGCCTACACCAAGGCGTTCTCCGCGTTCCACCAGTACAAGCCGGGGACCAATCTCAAGGCCTGGTTGTACCGGATCCTGACCAACACGTACATCAACCTGTACCGCAAGCGGCAACGCGAACCGCGCCAGGCCAACACGGACACCGTGGAGGATTGGCAGCTGCACCGCGCGGAGTCGCACACCTCCACGGGACTGCGTTCTGCCGAGGCGGAGGCGTTGGACCACCTGCCGGACTCGGACGTCAAGCGAGCCCTGCAGGAGTTGCCTGAGGAGTTCCGCCTGGCGGTGTACTTCTCGGACGTGGAGGGATTCGCGTACAAGGAGATCTCCGAGATCATGGACACGCCCATCGGAACCGTGATGTCCAGGTTGCACCGTGGCCGCAAGCTTCTGCGCGAGAAACTGGGCGACTACGCCCAAGAACGAGGATTCGACACGTCCAAGGTCCAGAAGAAGACCAAGGACGGCGCACGAGCGAAGGATCGAGGCTAGAGCATGACCGCGAAACCGTGTCACAACGGCTGCACCGACGAACGCATCCAGCGGATCTACGAGTACCTGGACGGGGCACTGACCACCGAGGACCTCGCGGAGATCCACGAGCACCTCACGGACTGCGCCGACTGCGAGCGCGAGTACAACCTGGAGTGCGTGATCCGCTCCGTGGTGAAGCGTTCGTGCTGCGAGACCGCGCCGGACGAGCTCAAGCGCTCGATCCTCGCGCGCATCGACGCCCAGTGCAACGAGCACCCCGCTGCCTGAGGACCGGGCGGCGCCGGTACCGGGCGGGATGAGTCGCCGGCGGCGCCCAGCGGCGTGAGTGCTCAGCCGCGCAGAGACCCGGGGAACGAAGTACCCGATGACGCGGATCCCTCGGACAGAGCGAAGCCCCCGTGACCGATGACGGTCACGGGGGCTTCGTGATGCGTTCGCCGAACCTCAGGAATTGGGCCGCTTGCCGCGGTTTGCCGAGTTCTTGCGACGATCCTTGCGCTTACGTCCACGCTTGCTCATGATGTACCTCCTGCGATGATTGGCTGGGACATCGTCTGTCAGTATCTCACATTCCGGGCGGTGCTCATGCCACCGCTCCGGTGCCGCCCATGCCATAGGGGTGCCCCCGGACCCTGCGGCCAGCGCCATGGGTGGTGTCACCCGGAACCGCCGCCCGCATTGCGGCGGTCGCCGCGGTCGCCACGGTGAGAGGCGAGAGCCTCAGCGCGGCTCGGGCAGCTGCAGCCACTCGTACCACCCGCGGTGCAGCACAAGCCACGCGATGAGCCCGTAGCCGGCCTGACCGGGGTTGCCGTGGTTGGCGGCGAGGTCCTTGCGCCACTGCTCGTGGTGCTGCAGGGGGTTGAACGTGTCCACGTACACGTGGTTGCGCCGCGTGGTCACATCCCCGTAGGCCGCGGAGAGGTCCGCGATCTTGCGGTTGCGCTGCGGGTCCAGGGTGGGCGGGGGACCCACGACGAGCACCTTGGTGTTGTTCTGGGCGGCCTGGTCCACGATGTTGGCCATGTTCAGCCGGGACCGGGCGGAGGTGATCCCCAGGTCGATGTCCAGGGCGGACGGTGCGATCACCAGACGGTTGTCGCACGCGGAATCGAAGCGGCGGGAAGCCTCCGCGAACCAGTGGTCGTTGAGGGTCTCACTGCCCTGACCAGGCGCGGCGAGATTGTAGGCGTCCACGGGAACCACGTCTCGGGGGGTGCGCGCCATGACTCGTCCGAACCAGCCGAGCGCGCGGGGGTCGTCCACGCCGGCCAACAATTCGTCTCCCACGGCCACAATGCGGATCCTGCGTTGGTCCACTCTTCATACATCCTTCGCTAGCTGGGACCCGGGGGGGCCGGGGGCGCCCGCCCCCCCGGGCGGATCATGCCCGGTGATCGGGCGGGGGCGCGACGCCGCGCCGCCGCGGGACCGGCGCCGGGCGGCCCCCCCCGCCCCGGGCGCCCCCCC
>NZ_LZMM01000030.1:0-1958 GCF_001665945.1 Kocuria sp. ICS0012
CGCCCCGCGCGGCGGTGGCCCCCGCCCGCCCCCGCCCCCCCCCCCCCCCCCCCCGGGGGTGGTTGGGGGGGGGGGGGGGGGGGGGGGGCGGGCCCCCCCCCCCCCCCCCCCCACGGCATCACAACCGGCTGATCCGGGTCCCGCCGTAGACGGTGTTGTACCCGATCACGTATCCGTTGGAGAACTGCTGACGGATCTCGTAGCCCGCGCGGTACTCGTCGGTCGTGGGATAGCCCAGGCCGCGCTCCATACCGGACTTCGCCCAGCGCTGACCGATCGCGCCGTACTCCTTGATCGCGCGCGAACCCGTGCGCGGGGACCACATGAGCTTGGTGGACTTACCGGACGGGGTACGGAAGACCTGGTAGGCCCCGCCCGCCAGCGAGCGCTCCTCGGTGATCGGGAAGCCGTAACCGCGTTCCCGTCCGGCGCCGATGAACTTCCCGCCGATGCTGCTCGTGTTGCGCACCATGTGCCCGCCCGTGGTGCGGTGCCAGTACGCGGTGGACTTCACGCCGTTGCGCACGAACTCTTGGTACCGGCCGCCGTTCGCGGCGTTGGCCTCGGGGCCCACCGGGGTGCCCCACTTCGCGGCGCCGCCCGTGGCGCGGTAGATCGCGCCGATGCCGCCGGCCACGGAGTAGCCGGTCGCGCGCCCGCCCAGCGGCTTGTAGTTCGACGACGACGCCAGGGCCTGCAGCTGCGCCCACGAACCGCCGTACACGTTCGAGTCACCCGAGAAGGGCCCGCTGTCCGTGTACTGCCAGATGTCGTAGCGCGACCAGCCATTGGGGTACCACTGGGGTGCCATGACGCCGTAGGACGCGAGGTGCAGGGGGTGGTCGTTGAACTGCGCCGTGTTGCCCGTGCAGGTCTGCCACCAGTCCGCGGTCGTGTAGATCGCGGGCAGTCGACCAGTGCGCTGCTTGTAGCGGTCCGAGAAGGACTTGATCCACGCGGTCATCTGCGGCTGGGACATGTTGTAGCACGTGCCACCCAGGGAGGCGTACGGGTTGTACTCGATGTCCAGCAGGCCGGGCAGGGTCTTGCCGTCCGAGGACCAGCCGCCGCCGTTGTTGATGAAGAAGTCCGCCTGGGCGGCACCCGAGGACTGTGAGGGCAGCGCGAAGTGGTACGCGCCGCGGAACATGCCCACCTCGTACGAGCCCGTGTACTGGTCGTCGAAGGCCTCGGAGTGATAACCGGTCCCCTCGGTGGCCTTGACGTAGGCGAAGCGTGCGCCAGCGGCGTATTCCGCGCTCCAGTTCACGGCAGGCTGCCACCCGGAGACGTCCATGCCCTGGATCCCGGTCGGGATCCAGTTGTTCTCCCGGATCACCAGGGACATGGAACCGGCCGGGCCGATGCCCGTGGTGCCCGCGGCCTGCGCGGCGGCACTCGCGGTGGCCTTCGGGTTCGCGCTCGCGGACGGCGTGGCGGGGGTCTTGGGCGACGGCGCCGCGGTCGACGGCGCGGCGGAGGGTTTCGCCGCCTCGGGGCCCAGGACGTTCTCGGCCACCTTGTCGAGTTCCTTCTCGGACGCCTCCGAGAGGTTGGTCGTGGTCGCCATGGACTTCATCTTCTGGCCCATGGTCGCGCCGGGATTCTTGTCACCGGTCTTGGGCGGGGCCGTGGGCAGCTGGGGGTCCTTGACAACCGTCTCGAGTTCGTGGGTTTCCACGGAGACCACTTTCCCCTTCTCGGGATTGAGGTTCTCCGCGGGATCGTTGACCGCCGTGGCGGGCATGAAGGTGGTCAGTGCCAGGACCGCGGCGGTCACGGCAGCGGGCAGCACTGATTTTCGGGGGGAGATCATACGCGTAGCCTTTACTGCGTGTGGGGGGAGCCACTCGTTGGGGGAAGGCGAGCGGCCAGGGGGGACGCACTAGAAAGTGTAAGTGGTCACCCAGGAATTTGAGGTATCCCACACGCAACGGGCATCACGATTGCATTTCGAG
>NZ_LZMM01000031.1:0-85253 GCF_001665945.1 Kocuria sp. ICS0012
TGTGTATAAGAGACGGCCCACCATGGTGGGCCGGCCCCTCGTTCCATCACTTCCGTGGGTCCTCAGTGCGAGGTGCGCCGTGCGGCCCGGCGCAGGCCGCGGTTGATCCGCGCCGCCCAGAACGGCCCCTCGTACAGGAACGCGGTGTAGCCCTGCACCAGGGAAGCACCGGCGTCCAGTCGCTCGATCACGTCCCGGGCGCTCGTGGCCCCTCCCACGGAGATGAGCACGAGGTCCTCCCCCACGTGACCTCGCAACAGCTTGAGCACCTCGAGGGAACGACGCCGCAGGGGCGCCCCCGAGAGTCCGCCGGCTCCACACGCGATCACGTCCTGTGCGTCGCTGCGCAGGCCGAGCCCGTCGCGAGCGATCGTGGTGTTTGTCGCGACGATGCCGTCCAGCCCCAGGTCCCGGGCCAGGTCCGCGACCGCAAGGACGTCCTGGTCCGCGAGGTCCGGGGCGATCTTGACGAGCAGCGGCACGTGCCACGACGTGACCCGGTCCGCTTCCTCCCGCACGGCTCGCAACAGCGGTCGCAGCGCGTCGAGCTCCTGGAGTTGACGTAGTCCGGGGGTGTTCGGGGAGGAAACGTTGACCACGAGGTAGTCCGCATACGGGGCGAGCACGCGGGTGCTGCGCACGTAGTCGTCCGTGGCGTCCTCGAGACCCACGGCCTTGGTCTTGCCGATGTTGACGCCCACCACGGGGCGCGCACGATGCGTACGGGCGGCGTCCTGGGCGAGGCTCTGCAGTGCCGAGGCCACTCGCGGGGCCACGGCCTCCGCGCCGTCGTTGTTGAAGCCCATACGATTGATCACGGCGCGATCCTCGACCAGGCGGAACAGCCGCGGACGGGGATTGCCCGGCTGACCCTGGCCCGTGACCGTGCCGATCTCCACGTGGCCGAAGCCGAGGTCCGTCAACGCGTGAGTACCGGTAGCGCCCTTGTCGAAACCCGCGGCCAGACCGAATGGGGACGGGAACGTGAGCCCCATGACATGGACCTCGTTGCCCGGATCCGGGCGGGTGAGGCGGTGCAGCACCCGCCCCAGGCCCACACGGCGGGCCAACTTGATCCCCGCGAACCCCACGGTGTGGGCGAGTTCCGGGTCCATCCAGGAGAAAACGAGATTGAAGAAAGCGGGGTACACGCGCATGGGGCCAGTTTTTCACACGGGATGCCCGCTCCCGGACCACCTCGGGCGCATCACCGGCGGGTACGCCACGTGGGCGCTAGTACGACGGGAAGGCGAGTTCAGTCAGATACAGTCTCAATCTCAACTCGAATTATAAGTGTCAATATTCAGGTGAAACTCTAGATACTGAGGACCCAATTCGGTGGTTACTCCCCCGTGGCCGGGGCCATCTGATCCATCGCTCCCCCGTATCGTCGGTTGCGGTGAGCGTAATCCTCTACCGCACGCCACAGCACACGGCGGTCCATGTCCGGCCACAGGATATCCAGGAACATCATTTCCGCGTATGCGGACTGCCACAGCATGAAATTGGACAGCCGCTGTTCTCCCGAGGACCGCAGGAACAGGTCCACGTCCGGTAACTGGGGCTCATCCAAGTACCGCTGGACCATGTCCTCGGTAATCGACCCGGGCATGAGCCGCCCCTCCTGGACGTCCCGAGCCATCGCGACCGCGGCGTCGGCGATCTCCGCGCGACCGCCATAGTTCACGCACATGGTCAGCGTGATGACATCGTTGTCCTGGGTCTCGCGCTCCGCGGTCTCCAGTCGGTTGATCACGGACTTCCACAGGCGGGGGCGCCGCCCTGCCCACCGCACCTTGATCCCCCATTCCTTGAACGTGGGCAGCTGGCGGGACATCACGTCCCCCGTGAAGTTCATGAGGAACGCGACCTCGGCTGGGGACCGTTTCCAGTTCTCCGTGGAGAACGCGTACGCGGACACGTACGGGATCCCCAGGTCGATGGCTCCCGCGACGACCTCCATGAGGGCTCGCTCACCCTCCCGATGCCCCTCGGTACGCGGCAGTCCGCGGTCGTTGGCCCAGCGGCCGTTGCCGTCCATCACGAGGGCCAGATGTCGGGGAATGGCATCGCGATCCAGGGCGGGCACCGTGGCACCGCTGGGATGGGGCGGCGGCGGGGCGAAGCGGCTCATGCGGGGATCCTTTCGAGAAGCGACGGGGTGGTCCTCCCCCACCCTAGAACTTCCCACCGAGTAGCGGGCACTCCCCGCCTCAGCCGTCCCCGCGATCCACGAGGGCCAGGGAACGCACCGTGCGCTCCATGTGCCATTGGATGTACGCCGCCACGAACCCGGCAGCTGCGCGCGCGGTCTTGGTGTCGGCGGCGTCGATCGTGGACCAGTCCCCGCGCAGCAGCCCGTCCAGCAGCACGAACGTGGCCGCACTGGGCGCGGCGGATCCCGGCGGACGGCACTGAGGACACACCGCACCGCCGAGGGCCGCGGAGAACGAGCGATGGGGCCCGGGAGCCCCGCACCGTGCGCAGTCCACGAAACTGGGCGTCCAACCAGCCAGGGCCACGGCGCGTAGCAGGTAAGAGTCCAGGATGCGCCCCGGCTCGTGCAGACCACGCGCGAGGGCGGACAGCGCTCCCACGAGCAACTGGTAGTGCTGGACCGCGGTGTCGTAGTCGTCCGCGGTGAGTTTCTCCGCGGTCTCGACCATGGCCGCCGCGGCGGTGTATTTTTCGTAGTCGGCCACGATGCTCTGCCCGTATGCCCGTTTGCCAATGGCCTGCGACACGATGTCCAGGTTCCGTCCGTGCACGAGCTGCACCTGGGCCACGTGGAAGGGTTCCAGGCGCGCACCGAACCGCGACTTGGTGCGCCGCACCCCCTTGGCCACCGCCCGGACCTGGCCGTTCTCGGCCGTCAGCAGGATCACGATCCGGTCCGCTTCACCGAGGTCGTAGGTGCGCAGCACCACGGCGTCGTCCCGATAGCTGCGCGATGCGAAGGTTGAACGGGCCATCGGGTCATTGTGTCACCTACCCCGGACACGACTCCTCTGCGGCGCACCCGGGTGCGCGCAGCGGAGTCGTCGGAGAAGGGAAGGAGCGCGCTCAGTCCTGCTGGGCCAACTGCGCGTCACGCACGGCGCGGTTGACCGCGGAGATCACGGCCTTCAGGGACGCTCGCGTGGTGTTGTTGTCCATCCCCGCACCCCACAGCACGCGGTCACCCACGGCGAGCTCCACGTAGCTCGCGGCCTGCGCGTTCGCGGACGCGGACAGCGTGTGCTCGGTGTAGTCCAGCAGGCGCACGTCCACGCCCTCCGCGTTGAACAGCTGAATCAGCGCGTCGATGGGCCCGGTGCCGTGCGCGGTGCGCTCGTGGTGCTCGCCGCCCACGTCCAGGCCGATCTCCAGGACCGTGTTGCCCTCGTCCTCGGCATGGGTGGAGATGGACGTGATGCGGTAGTGACCCCACAGCTCGCCGCCGCCGTCCTTGGTGGGCAGGTACTCGTCGGTGAAGATCTTCCACAATTGCTGCGCGGTGACCTCCGAGCCCGAGGTTTCGGTGTACTTCTGCACGACCCCGGAGAACTCGATCTGGGCCCGGCGGGGCAGGTCGATGCCGTACTCGCTCTTGAGCAGATAGGCCACGCCACCCTTGCCGGACTGGGAGTTCACGCGGATCACGGCCTCGTAGCTGCGGCCCACGTCCTTGGGGTCGACCGGCAGGTACGGGACGGCCCATTCCATGTCATCGATGTCCACGCCCCGCTCCTGCGAGTCCCGCTGCATGGCCTCGAAGCCCTTCTTGATCGCGTCCTGGTGCGAACCGGAGAACGCGGTGAAGACCAGGTCACCGCCGTACGGGCTGCGCTCGGGCACGGGCAACTGGTTGCAGTACTCCACCGTGCGGCGGATCTCCTCGATGTCCGAGAAGTCGATCTGCGGGTCAACGCCCTGGGTCAACAGGTTCAACCCCAGGGTCACCAGGTCCACGTTGCCGGTGCGCTCGCCATTGCCGAACAGGCACCCCTCGATCCGGTCCGCCCCGGCCAGGTAGCCCAGCTCGGCGGCGGCCACACCGGTCCCGCGGTCGTTGTGGGGGTGCAGCGACAGGATGATGTCGTCGCGGTGGTACAGGTGCCGGCCCATCCACTCGATCGAGTCCGCGTAGATGTTGGGAGTGGCCATCTCCACGGTCGCGGGCAGGTTGATGATCATCTTGCGACCGTCGCCCACCTCGAAGGTCTCGGCGACCTCGTTGCAGATCCGCGCGGCGAACTCGAGCTCGGTGCCCGTGTAGGACTCCGGGGAGTACTCGTACGTGACGTCGGTGTGCTTGAGCTGTTCCTCGTACTTGCGGCACAACCTGGCACCGGTCAGGGCGATGTCCACGATGCCGTCCATGTCGCGGTCGAAGACCACGCGTCGCTGCAAGGTGGACGTGGAGTTGTACAGGTGCACGATCGCGTGCGGTGCGCCCTCGATCGCCTCGTACGTGCGCTCGATCAGGTGCTCGCGGGACTGCGTGAGCACCTGGATGGAGACGTCCTCCGGGATCAGGTCGTCCTCGACCAGGGTGCGCACGAAGTCGAAATCGGTCTGCGAGGCGGACGGGAAGCCCACCTCGATCTCCTTGTAGCCCATCTTCACCAGCAACTGGAACATCTTCAGTTTGCGCTCGGAGTCCATGGGGTCGATCAACGCCTGGTTGCCGTCCCGCAGGTCCACGGCGCACCAGCGCGGGGCCGTGGTGGCCACCTTGTCCGGCCACGTGCGGTCGGACATGTCGAACGGGAAGTTCTGGTGGTACGGGGTGTACTTGTGGACGGGCATTCCGGAGGGACGCTGCAAATTCTTCATGGGAAGGGGGCCTTTCGATCAGAAGCTTGTGGGCCGGCACCACGGAACTCCGCAGCGGGTGGTCGGTCGTGAGGATCGGTTCAGGCCCCGCTGCGGCACGTAAGCAGGAGTAGCGTCATCCCTTGCCGCATGTGATCCAACGTACCACTAGGTCGCCGGCACACCGGATCGTTACCCCACCGCGGTCTCCTGGCACGTGAACTGCTCCGCGGTCTGGCCCTGCAGGTCGTCGGGCAGGGCGGCGTTGCGGTCCATCGTGTCACCGCTACGGAAGTCCTGGCCCACCGCGACCTCGATCCCGGGCACGTCGTAGCTCGCCACGAGTTGGCTCGGTGAGACGTTCAGGACAGCGGCGACGTCGTCCGCGGCCAGCGCCCAGTTGGGGTTGTAGAACATCTGCGTGGCCGCGAGCTGCGTGCCGGAGGACGCGGTGCGCGCCTGGTCGTAGCCGGCGCGTTCGAGCACGCTCACGAGCTGGTGGTCCCGGCCCCCGGCGTCCGTGCGGTTGCTCACCGTGATCGGCACGAGCGACGGGTCCACGGCGGGGCCGATCGCGGTGGGCGATGCCGCCGGCTCCGTGGGGTGCGCGGCACTCGGCGCGGGGGTGGCGGTCTCCCCCACCGCGTGGGAGGGCCCGGGGGACGCCGACGGCGCGTCGCGGGCCTCCGTGACGGAGACGTCCCGACGCAGGGTCTCGAAGAGCCGCTCGGCGGGCTTCTCGTCCAGCTGCAACCGGTTGGGGTCCTGCGGGTAGGGCTCGGACGGCGCGGTCACGAACGCGATCCGGCCGGGATCGATGCCGTTGAGCGCACCGGCCATGCCCACGAGGGTGGGGATGGAGGTCAACCCCTGGTCCACGTGTAGGTTTTGGGTCATCACCTCGGCGATGTGGTAGAGCTGCGGGAGGTTGGTGAGCGTCCCGTCCGCCTGGATCTTGCGCGTGAGGGACGCCAGGAACGACTGCTGCGAGCGGATGCGGGCCTCGTCCCCACCGTTGCCGAACGCCGCGCGGGAACGCAGGAACGCGAGTGCCTGTTCGCCCTCCACGGAGGAGATCCCGGCGGGCAGACGCAGCCCGGACTTGGGGTCATCCACGGGTTCGTTGACGCACACCTGCACGCCGCCCACGGCGCTGGAGAGTTCCTTGACGGCGTTGAAGTCGGCGAGCATGAAGTGGTCGATGTTCACGCCGGTGAGTCGGTTGATCGCGGCCACGGTGCACCCAGGGCCGCCGTGTTCCACCGCACTGTTGAGCATCCCGGTTGTGGCCGGGTACACGGTGCCGCTCGTGGGGTCCGTGCACTGCGGGATCCTGACCAAGAGGTCCCGGGGAAAGGAGACCACGGTGACGGCGTCGCGGTTCTCGGTCACGTGCATGAGCATCATGACGTCGGTGCGGCCCTCGGCGTCGTCCTCGCTGCCGTATTCGCTGTTGCCCTGACCGTGGCGGGTGTCCGAGCCCATAATGAGGATGTCCAGGGGGCCGTCGTCCACGTTCTCGGCACCGTCGGAGAGGTTCAGGGGGCTCGAGGTGAGGTTGCCGGTCAGGCGCAGCGCGGCGATCCCGCCGATGCCGAGCACGGCCAGCAGCCCGAACACGGCCAGGATCACGGCGATCCTGCGTACCGAGGGGCGGTGGACATGGGCGCGGTGATGGCGTCCGGTCTGGCGCAGGTCGTACGCCTCGCCGTCGCGATTCGTGCGGCGGGCGGGGTGCGTGCTCCACGGCGCGCTCGTACGCGAACTCCGGCGGCTCCGGCGTGGTGCTGAGCTGGGATCCACCGGTGACGTCTCCTGGGGTCTCGGATCGGGGGGGCGTGCGGCCCTGACTGGTGGGTCAGGCTACGGCACCGGGTTGGCGTGTGGTGTGTGTCCGGTCAGAACCCGAGCTTGGACAGCTGTCGGGGGTCCCGTTGCCATTCCTTGGCGACCTTGACGTGCAGGTCCAGGTAGATCCGGGTGCCCAGTAGAGACTCGATCTGGGCTCGGGCGCGCGTCCCGATCTCGCGCAGTCGCGCACCGCGCTTGCCGATCACGATGGCCTTCTGGGAGTCCCGTTCCACGTACAGGCTCGCGTGGACGTCCAGCATGGGGTTGTCCGGTGAGCGGCCTTCACGTTCGGAGACCTCGTCCACGACCACGGCGAGCGAGTGGGGCAGTTCGTCCCGCACGCCCTCGAGCGCAGCCTCGCGGATGAGTTCGCCCATCATGGTGACCTCCGGCTCGTCGGTGAGGTCCCCTTCCGGGTACAGGGGCGGGGAGACGGGCATCAGCGACACGAGCAGCTCGGCGATCTCGTCCATCTGGAAGCCGTCCGCCGCGCTCACGGGGATCACGTGGGCCCATCCGGCCGGCGTGTCCTCGGTGCGCTGCGCGGCCGGGCGACCGCCGGTGCCCTTGGCGGACGGCGCCGCGTCGCGACGTCGTCGTCGTGCGTCGCGCTGGGCGCGCTCCTCGGTGACGACCTCGCGCCCGAGCTCGCTCACGGCCACGAGCTGTTCGGCGAGGCGCTGCTGGGGGACGAGGTCCGCCTTGGTCACGATCGCGACCACGGGGGTGCGCCCGACGGCGGCGACGACCTGCTGGGCGATGTACCGGTCCCCCGGGCCCACCTTCTGGTCCGCGGGCACGCAGAACCCGATCACGTCCACCTCACCCAGGGTCTGGGCCACGACGTCGTTGAGCCGCTGACCGAGCAGCGTGCGCGGACGGTGCAGGCCGGGGGTGTCCACGAGGATCAACTGACCGTCGGTGCGGTGCACGATCCCGCGGATGGTGTGCCGCGTGGTCTGCGGACGGTTGGACGTGATCGCGACCTTGCGCCCCACGAGCGCATTGGTCAGCGTGGACTTGCCCACGTTGGGCCGGCCCACGAACACGGCGAAACCGGCGCGGAAGTCAGCGGGCTGTTCAGTGGGCTGGGTCATCGCGGGTCCTCGGTCGTTCAGTCGGTGCGGGGGTCGGAGGCGGTGCGGCGCCTCACGTCATGGTCTCCACGGGCGCGTCCCGGCCCAGGAACTCCTCGAGCAGCGAGCGCTGGGCGGTGAACATGCGGGCGCGTTCGTCCTCGTGGGCGTGGTCGTGGCCCAGCAGGTGCAGCAGGGAGTGGGTGGTGAGCAGGCACAGTTCGTCCTGGGTGCTGTGGCCGGCGGCCGCGGCCTGGCGTTCGGCCACGGGTGGGCACAGTACGACGTCCCCGAGGACGCCCAGGCTAGGGTCGTCGGGGGTGCCCTCGCGCAGTTCGTCCATGGGGAAGGACATGACGTCGGTGGCTCCGGGCAGGTCCAGCCACTGTTCGTGCAGTTCGGCCATGCGAGTCTCGTCCACCACGGCGATGCTGACCTCGGTGTCGGGGTGCAGGTGCCAGCGGGTGAAGGCGAGGTCCACGAGGGCCTCGAGCTGGTCGGTGTCCACGGCGCGGTAGGCAGTGGGCAGCTCGGCCTGTTCGGCGGGGGTGTCCCAGGGCAGGTCGAAGGCCACGCTCACGGGGTGTCTCCCCCGGTGCGCTCGGACGACGCCGCTCGGCGTTCGTCCTTGCGGCGGGCTCGTTCCACGCGGTGGCGGTTGGTGGTGTCGAACCGGTCGTAGGCGGCCACGATCTCGCCCACGAGTTCGTGGCGCACCACGTCCGCGGAGGTCAGTTCGCAGAACGCGATGTCGTCGATCTTCCCGAGCACGTGTTGGACTTGGCGCAGTCCGGACTTGGTGGTCCCGGGCAGGTCCACCTGGGTCACGTCACCGGTGACCACGATCCGTGAGCCGAAGCCTAGACGGGTGAGGAACATCTTCATTTGTTCCGGGGTGGTGTTCTGGGCCTCGTCGAGGATCACGAAGGCGTCGTTGAGGGTGCGCCCGCGCATGTAGGCCAGCGGGGCGACCTCGATGGTCCCGGCCTCCATGAGCCGCGGAATGGACTCGGGGTCCATCATGTCGTGCAGGGCGTCGTAGAGGGGACGCAGGTAGGGGTCGATCTTGTCGTTGAGCGAACCCGGGAGGAAGCCCAGTCGCTCGCCGGCCTCCACCGCGGGACGCGTGAGAATGATCCGGTTGACCTCCTTGGCCTGCAGGGCGCGCACGGCCTTGGCCATGGCCAGGTACGTCTTGCCGGTACCGGCGGGCCCGATCCCGAAGACCACGGTGTGCTCGTCGATCGCGTCCACGTAGGTCTTCTGGTTCACGGTCTTGGGCCGGATGGTCTTGCCGCGGGTGGAGAGGATGCTCGTGGACAGCGCGCTCGACGGGCGCAGGTCCTGGGCGTCACGCATCATGCGGGCCACTCGCAGCACCGTGCGTTCGGTGATCTCGGTGCCGCGCAGCGCCATCGCGAGAAGTTCCTCGAGCAGGGAGGCGGCCAGGCGGGTGTCGATCACGGGCCCCTCGAGGGCCACGTCCAGGTCCCGCACGGTCATCCGCACGGCCGGGAACTGCTGCTCGAGCAGACGCAAGGTCGCGTCCCCGTGGCCCAAGGTCCGGACGGCGGTCTCCCGATCCGGTACGTGCACGGTGACGCGGGTTCGTTCGGTGGGCGGAGTGCTCAGTGCCTCGGTCCCTTCGGTTGGTTCGCTCATCGGGTCCAGCCTACCGGTGCGCGCGGACCCGGACCCGCCGGGACCGACGGGCTCGCGCGCCGCAGGTTGCAATCCAATAACGGTCCGCCCGGATCCACGTGCGACGTTAGCGCCCGTGGCTCCCGGTGGGTAAGTTGTGTAGCCGTGAAAAATCCCGCAGGAACGACCGAGCCGCAGCGTCGTCGCGCCACCGCGCCCGGCGGACTTCGGCGCGCCGCGACGGGGGCGCTCGCCGTGTCGCTCGCCGCGGTCGTGGCCTCGTGCGGGACCGCCGCCGACCGACCGGACCACAACTCCGAAGCCGCCCCCGGGATCGCCTCCGCGCCCATGAACACGGACACCGCGATGGAAGGCGTGGCCACCGAACAGGCCCCCGTGTACTGGGTGGGCACCGGGGACCAATCGCGCTACCTGTTCCGCGAGTTCCGCACCCCGACCTCCCAGGACACGACCGACCCCGTGGCCCAGGCGGCGCTCATGGTCACCTCGGCCACCCCCGCGGACCCGGACTACCGGTCCCTGTGGTCCGCCGTGGACACCGTGGGCACCTCCGTGTCCCCGGACGGAACCATCACCGTGGACCTGCCCGCCGCCGCGTTCGCCTCCCAACTCTCCCCGCAGGACGCGCGGGTTGCACTGCAGCAAATGGTGTACACGGTCTCCGCGGCGGCCGTGACCGCCGGGCTGTTGGACTCGTCCACGGCCAAGGAGGTGCGGGTCCTCGTGAACGGGCAGAGCGGGTACAAGGCCTTCGGAGCCGTGGAACTTAATGCCCCGCTCACGCGTGACTCCGCACTGGCCGCGCCCGTGTGGCTCGTGGACCCCCAGACCGGGGCGGAACCCAAGAGCCTCGTGACGGTCTTCGCCCGCGTGCTGCCCTCGGTGCGTGACGCCCGCTGGGAGGTGCTCGAGGACGACCGCGTCGTGCACAGTGGGAACATCGCACCCGCTTCCCCCGGCTCAGATCCGACCACGGGCACGGAACTACGCACGAGTGTCACGCTCGACCCCGGGACGTACACCGTGCGCGTGAGCGGCACGGACGATTCCGGCACCACCGTGTCCGACGATCACACGATCACGGTGCGCGCCGGGGACTGAGCCCTCCCCGTTGGGTCCCGGGTCAGTCCCAGAGCCCGAGCACCGCGTGCAGCGCGGCCAGTGCCGCGGGTCCCGCGGTGGACGATCGCATGACAGTGGTCCCCAGGCGCATCGGCTGAGCACCGGCGGCGCACAACGCCTCGAGCTCTCCGTCACCGATCCCTCCTTCCGGGCCCACGATCACCGCGATCCGGGGCCGATCGCCCCACCGGGTCACGTCCGGGGTGGACCAGCGTGGGCTCGCCGATTCATGCAGCACGAGCCACAGCATCTGGGGTTCCGCAGCGATCAGCCGGGCCAGACCCGCGGTGTCCACCCAGTCACCGCGTTCGGGCCAGCGGGCGCGCCGGGACTGCTTGGCCGCCGCGGCCAGGGTGGAGTCCCACTTGGCCATGAGTTTGGCCGCGCGGTCCGCGTGGACGCGCACGATGCTGCGTTCCGCCTGCCACGGGATCACCCGGGAGACCCCGAGTTCCGTGGCGGCCTCCACGGCCTGCAGGTCCCGGTCCCCCTTGGCAAGTGCCTGCACCAGCGTGAACTCCGGCTGCTGCGCGGCGTCGTGGTGGATCTCCTGGACGGTCACGCTCATCCGGTCCTTGGCCCCGGAGTCGAACGTGCACACCGCACGGGTGCCGTGCCCGTCCACGAGGTCCAGGGCCTCCCCCGCGCGCAGGCGCCGCACGGTCACCGCGTGCTTGGCCTCGGGACCCGCGACGTCCAGGACCTCCCCCGGGTGCGCCCGGGAGAGGTCCTCGGCGGGGACGTGGAAGACGGGGTTGGTCACAGGTCGTTGAACCGGTCCCGCAACCGGGAGAAGAACCCACCGGAGTGGTTGGTGTTCACGGTCGTACCGTCCGCTGCTTCCTCACCGCGCAGCTCGGCGAGTCGCTCGAGCAGTTCGCGCTGTTCGGAGGAGAGGTCCTTGGGGGTCTCCACCTCGAAGTGCACCTTGAGGTCCCCGCGGCCCTTGCCCCGCAGGTGGGTGACGCCCAAGTCGTCGAGCGTGACGGTCGCACCGGACTGGGTGCCGGGATCGACGTCCACCGTGCGAGCGCCGTCGAACGTCTCGAGGCTCACGGTGGTGCCGAGCGCGGCGGCGGTCATAGGGATACGCAGGCGGGCGTGGAGATCGTCGCCCTCGCGGAGGAAGGTGGGGTCCGGATCCACCTTGAGTTCCACGAAGAGGTCGCCGTTGGGTCCGCCGGCGGTGCCGGCCTCACCCTGGCCGCTCAGGCGGATGCGGTTGCCGGACTGGATGCCGGCGGGGATCTTCACGGTCAGGGGGCGGCGGTCGCGCACGCGGCCCTCGCCGTAGCACTCGTGGCACGGGCTCTCGATGACGGTGCCGAAGCCGTTGCACTGGGAGCACGGGGCCTGGGTGGTGACCATGCCCAGGATGGACTGGCGCTGGTACTGCATGTGGCCGGAGCCGCGGCACATGGTACACGTCACGGGGCTCGTGCCGGGCTGGCAGCACGTGCCCTGGCACGTGGGGCACACGACGGCGGTGTCCACCGTGATGTCCTTCTCCATGCCGAACACGGCGTCCTTGAGGGAGATCCGCACGTTGATCAGGGCGTCCTGGCCCTGGCGGGTGCGGGACTGGGGGCCGCGCTGGCCACCGGCTCCCGCGCCCTGGAAGAACGTCTCGAAGATGTCGGAGAAGCCGAAGCCCGTGCCGGGGAAGCCCCCGCCGAAGCCGGTGTCCGTGCCGTTCTCGTTGCCTGTGGCGTCGTAGACACGACGCTTGTCCGGGTCGGAGAGGACGTCATTGGCGTGGGAGACGCGCTTGAACTCCTCGGCGGCCTCGGGTGAGGGGTTCACGTCCGGGTGGAGTTTGCGGGCCTTCTTGCGGTAGGCGCGCTTGATCTCTTCGGCGCTGGCGTCCCGGCTCACGCCGAGGGTTTCGTAGTGATCGCTCACGATGTCGTCGTTTCTTCTTTCGTCGGTTCTACGGTTCTACGGTCGAGCGGGGCGGGCGGCGCTCACGTGCGCTCAGCCCCCAGGTTCTTGGACAGGTAGCGGGCCACCGCGCGCACGGAGGCCATGGTCGTGGGGTAGTCCATGCGTGTGGGCCCCACGACTCCCACCTTGGACGCGGCGTGCGGACCGTAACCCGTGGCCACCACGGACGCCTCCGCCAGGGGGTCGTCGCTGTGGTCGGAGCCGATGCGCACCGCGACCCCGCGTTCGTCCTGCTGCATCTCGGACAACAATCGCAGCATGGCCACTTGTTCCTCAAGCGCCTCGAGCACCGGGGAGATGCTCTGCGGGAAGTCCCCGCTGAAGCGCGCGAGGTTCGCGGTCCCGGCCATCACCAAGCGGTGTTCGTCCGACACCGCTGCGAGCACCGCGAGCGCCCCGGTCACCGCGGTCCCGGCGTCGCGCAGTTCCTCGGGCAGGACCGGGGGCAGGGTCACGGCGGCGTCGGGGACGTCTTCCACGGGCGTGCCGAGCAGGCGTGCGAGCACGTGGGCGCGCAGCTCCAGCAGCTGGGCCTCGGTCAGGGTGACGGGCAGTTCCACGGTGCGTTGGGCCACGCGTCCGGTGGTGGGGATCAGGATCACGAGCACGCGGGCGTCCCCCACGTCCACGAGTTCCACGTGGCGCACGGTGATCCCGGTGCGCACGGGATACTGGATCACGGCCACCTGGTGGGTGAGCTGGGCGAGCAGGCGCACGGTGCGCTCCATGATGTCGTCCAGGTCCTGGGCGCCGTCCATGAACACCTGGATCGCGCGGCGCTGGGCGGAGGTGAGGGGCTCCAGGGCTGCGATCTGATTGACGAACTCGCGATAACCTCGGTCCGTGGGGATCCGACCCGAGCTCGTGTGCGGTGCCACGATCAGCCCGTCCTCCTCGAGGGCGGCCATGTCGTTGCGCACCGTGGCGGAGGAGACGGGTAAACGGTGGCGTTCCACGAGCGCCTTGGACCCCACGGGTTCACGCGAATGGACGTAGTCCTCCACGATGGCGCGCAGGATCTGCGCTCGGCGCGGATGCTCCATGTGTCTCACCTCCCGTTGCTGGCAATTCTGGCACTCAAGAGTTCACAGTGCTAATCCTGGCAGTCAAGGGCCCGTGGGTCAGGGGCCGATTTTGATACGCTCGCGGCTGATTCGCCTGCCCGGCGGCGCGCTCGCGCCGCGGCACGACGTGGAGGAGTCGCCCGTGAACGCATCCGGCTGGTCCTGGGGTCCCCAGGACCTAGGCAGTCCCGACGTCGCCCGCACCGGTCCCGTCTCCCGGGACGTCCCCGTGGCCCGGGACATGGTGCTCGAGGACGTGGAGACCGGGTGGGTGGGGGCCGTCGTGGGCGTGGAGACCATCGGCGGGATGCGCGTGGTGGGTCTGGAGGACCGGCACGGGCGCGTGAAGTCCTTCCCCCTGGGCCCGGGCTTCCTCCTGGACGGCGAACCCGTGCGGCTGGGCCCGCCCGAGACCCGCAGCGCCCCGGCCAAGCCCCGGATCACGCGTTCGGGGTCGGTCGAGGTCGAGAACTTGCGCGCGTCCGTGGCCAAGGAGTCGCGTGTGTGGGTCGAGGGGTACCACGACGCCGAGCTCGTGGCCAAGGTGTGGGGCCACGACCTCGCGGTCGAGGGCACCGTGGTGGAACCCCTGCACGGGATCGACGACCTCCCCTCAGCCATCGCCGAGTTCCACCCCGGCCCGCAGCGCCGGCTCGGGATCCTAGTGGACCACCTGGTCGCGGGCTCCAAGGAGTCCAGGATCGCCCAGGAGGCGCTCGCGGTCCCGGGTGCCCGGGACAATGTGCTCATCCTCGGACACCCCTACGTGGACATCTGGCAGGCCGTGAAGCCCAGCGCCCTGGGGATCCGGGAGTGGCCCGTGATCCCGCGCGGGGTGGATTGGAAGACCGGGATGGCACGCGCGCTGGGCCTACCGCACCGCACACCCCAGGACGTGGGGCGGGCGTGGCAGGCGATCCTTGCACGAGTGAACACGTACGCAGACCTCGAACCGGCCCTGCTGGGCCGCGTGGAGGAGCTCATCGACTTCCTCACCGCCCCGGACGCCGCCGATTCCTGACCCGGGCTGCGCCTGACCTGCGGTGACCCACGACGTCGACGGCGCTCACAGCCGGTGGTCTACGGCTTCGGTGACCCGCGTTAGCGGTAACCCTCAGCGTCGGTGACGCCTGGTGCCGTCGTCCGGCGCGAGCCACGCGGGAACGACCGTAGGATGGGAGCACCGGCGTCCACCGACCCGGATGGCTACCGCCCGTGAAAGGCACACCCGCTCGTGACTGACGCTGCTCCCTCCCCCTCCACTCGCTCCGCCGAGACTCCGTTCGAGTCCGTGGCCCCCGTGGCGCAACCCCTGGACGTGTCCCAGGACCGGCAGTGGGCCACCCTCGCCCACCTGGGTGGCGTGGTGGGCGTACTGCCCAGCTACATGATCCACCGGGTGTTCAAGGACCGCGGTCCCTTCACCGCTCAGGAATCCCGGGAAGCCGCCAACTACACCATGCTGCCCACCCTGGTGATCCTCGCGGGCATCGTGCTCTCACTCATCCCGTTCATCGGATGGCTCTTCTCGGTCATCGCCGCCGTGACCTGGCTGTTCCTGGCCATCACCTCCGTGCGCGCGGGCGTGACGGTCAACCGCGGCGAACCGCACCAGTACCGGTTCAACACCCACCTCTACGACAAGTTCGCGGCCCGCAACTCCTGACACGGTCACCAGTCGAGCAAGCGGCGCGTCACGGCGTCGGCCATCAGACGCCCCGCGTCCGTGAGGACCGCGGACCCGCGGAGGGCGGCGGCGCCGTCCAGCCAGCCGTCGGCGATCAATCCGGCCACCGCGTGCCGCCCCTCCGGGCGCAGCCCCTCGAGCGGGATTCCCTCACGGATCCTGATCCCGAGCATCACGTGTTCCACGTACTGCGTCTCGCCATCCAAGGTCTCGCGGCCCACGGCCGGTGAGTCACCCCGGCGCACGGCGGCCGTGTAGGGCAACGGGTGCTTGAGATTCCACCAGCGCACGCCGTCACTGTGTGAGTGCGCCCCCGGGCCGATCCCCCACCAGTCCTGATTGCGCCAGTACGCGAGGTTGTGCACGCTGCGGTTCTGCACCGCGCTGCGCCCGTGGGCCGCGCGGGACCAGTTGGACACCTCGTACCACTCGAACCCGGCCTCGCACAGCAGCGCGTCCGCGAGCGTGTACTTCTCCGCCTGGTCGTCCGGATCCACGTCCGGCACCTCACCGCGGCGGATCTGGGCGGCCAGCTTGGTGCCGTCCTCGATGATCAGGGAGTACGCGGAGACGTGGTCGGGGTCCATGGCCAGCGCGGCCTCCAACGAGGTGCGCCAGTCGGCCACGCTCTCCCCCGGTGTACCGTAGATCAGGTCCACGCTCGCGCCCAGTCCGCGGTCCTTGGCCCAGCCGACGGCGCGCGGGACGTTCGCCGGCGTGTGCGTGCGTTCCAGCACGCGCAGCACGTGGGGCACCGCGGACTGCATCCCGAAGGACACCCGGGTAACCCCGGCCGCGGCGAGCACGTCGAATGTCTCCTCGCTCACCGAGTCGGGGTTGGCTTCCACGGTGACCTCGGCGTCCGGGGCCAGCCCGAAGCTCTCCCGGGCCTGCTCGAGCATGAGCGCGAGCTCCCGGGCGGGCAGAAGGGTGGGCGTACCCCCGCCGAAGAACACGCTGTGCAGCGCGCGCGGCGGTGCCCCGGCGGCGTCGAGCACGGACCGGGCGAAGCGGACCTCCGCGGCGGCGTCGGCGTGGTAGTCGCGCTGGGAGACGCCGTCCCCGAGCTGGTCCATGGTGTAGGTGTTGAAGTCGCAGTACCCGCAGCGCACCGCGCAGAACGGGACGTGGACGTACAGGCTCAGGGTGCGATCGGTGGCGCGGGCGACCGATGCCGCGGGGAGCGCGCCGTCCCGGGGTGCGGGATCACCCTCCGGTTGGGCGGGCATTACTTCTTCTTGTCCTTCCCGGTGTCCTCGTCCGAGGACAGCGCGGCCACGAAGGCCTCCTGGGGGACCTCCACGCGGCCCACCATCTTCATGCGCTTCTTGCCCTCCTTCTGTTTCTCGAGCAGCTTGCGCTTACGGGAGATGTCACCGCCGTAGCACTTGGAGAGCACGTCCTTACGGATCGCGCGGATGTTCTCGCGCGCGATGATCCGGGAACCGATCGCGGCCTGGATGGGGACCTCGTACTGCTGGCGCGGGATGAGCTTCTGCAGCTTGCCCGTCATGAGCACGCCGTACGAGTACGCCTTGTCCTTGTGGGTGATCGCGCTGAACGCGTCCACCTGCTCGCCCTGCAGGAGGATGTCCACCTTCACGAGATCCGCGGCCTGCTCGCCGTCCGCCTTCCAGTCCAGGGACGCGTAGCCCCGGGTCTTGGACTTGAGCTGGTCGAAGAAGTCGAAGACGATCTCCGCGAGCGGCAACCGGTAGCGCAGCTCCACGCGGTCCTCGGAGAGGTAGTCCATCCCCTTCATCTCACCGCGCTTGGACTGGCACAGTTCCATGACCGCGCCGATGAACTCGGACGGCACCAGGATGGTGGCCGAGACCATGGGTTCGCGGATCTCCAGGATCCGTCCCTCCGGGAACTCGGACGGGTTAGTAACCTGCTCCTCCGAGTTGTCCTCGAGCGTCACGTTGTAGGACACGGACGGCGCGGTGGAGATCAGGTCCAGGTTGAATTCGCGTTCGAGCCGGTCCCGGGTGATCTCCAGGTGCAGCAGCCCCAGGAAACCGCAACGGAAGCCGAAGCCCAACGCGGCGGAAGTCTCGGGTTCGTACACCAGGGCGGCGTCGTTGAGCTGGAGCTTCTCGAGGGCGTCCCGCAGCACGGGGTAGTCCGAACCCTCCACGGGGAACAGTCCCGAGAACACCATGGGCTTGGGGTCCTCGTACCCACCCAGGGACTGCTGCGCGGGCTTGGTCTGGCTCGTGACCGTGTCACCCACGCGGGACTGGCGGACGTCCTTCACGCCCGTGATCAGATAGCCCACCTCCCCCACGCTCAGCCCCTGCGAGGGCACCGGCTCCGGGGAGATCACACCGAGTTCGAGCAGCTCATGGGTGGCCCCGGTGGACATCATCTGGATCCGCTCTCGCGGGGACAGCGTCCCGTCCACCACGCGCACATAGGTCACCACGCCGCGGTAGGTGTCGTACACCGAGTCGAAGATCATGGCACGCGACGGCGCGTCCTTGACCCCCTGGGGCGCCGGGACCTGGCGCACGATCGTGTCCAGCAGCTCCTCGACGCCCTCACCGGTCTTGCCCGAGACCTTGAGCACGTCCTCGGGTTCCACGCCGATCAGATTGGCGAGTTCAGTAGCGTACTTCTCCGGCTGCGCGGCCGGCAGGTCGATCTTGTTGAGCACCGGGATGATCGTGAGGTCGTTCTCGATCGCGAGGTACAGGTTGGCCAGCGTCTGCGCCTCGATCCCCTGGGCGGCGTCCACGAGCAGGATCGTGGCCTCGCACGCGGCCAGGGACCGGGAGACCTCGTACGTGAAGTCCACGTGCCCAGGCGTGTCGATCATGTTCAGCGCGTAGTCCGTGCCGTCCACGTTCCACGGCATCCGCACCGCCTGGGACTTGATGGTGATCCCGCGTTCGCGTTCGATGTCCATGCGGTCCAGGTACTGGGCCTTCATCTGCCGGGGCGTCACCACGCCCGTGGCCTGCAGCATCCGGTCCGCGAGGGTGGACTTGCCGTGGTCGATGTGGGCGATGATGCAGAAGTTCCTGATCACCGAGGGGTCGGTCGAGGCGGGAACCGGTGGATTGACGGCCAACGGTGACACGGGCGGTCCTTTCGATCGGATGACTCCCCAGTTTCCCACGTTCCGCGGCAACGGACGAACCGCTGCCCCTACGATGAGCACATGGCTGACTTCATGCGCCTCGCGCGCCAGGGCCTGCGGGCCTACCGGATGTACCAGCGGGTCTCGCGGACCCTGCGCGGGCGGCGGGACGCCGGCCGCGCGCCGTTGCCCCGGGACGCCTCCGGGCACGCGCGCCGCGATCGGGCCGCCGCGCCGGGGACGACGACGTCGCCCGCCGGCACCTCCCGGCTCTACCCCGGTGACTGGACGGGGCCGGTGACCCCGCACTACGACCCCCACCCGGATGGTCGCCCCGATCCGGGCGAGGTCGTGTGGACCTGGGTACCCTACGAGGAGGACCACTCACGCGGCAAGGACCGTCCCGTGCTGATCGTGGACCGCGCCGGGGAGTACGTGCTGTGCGTGATGCTCACCTCCAAGGACCACGACACCGCGGCCCACGACGATCCCGACTTCGTGGACGTGGGAACCGGCGACTGGGACCGCTCGGGCCGCCCGTCCGAGGCCCGGATCGACCGGATCATCCCCGTGCGCCCCGAGGACGTGCGCCGGGAGGGCGCGGTGCTCGCCCGCTCACGCTTCGACGCGGTGGCCGCGGAGCTCGCCGCCCGCGCCCGCCACTGACCGGCGCCGCGGCCGGTGATCTGCTAAAGTGGATCGCTGTGTGTCCGCGCTGGTCGTCGGGCACAGCGGATGGTTGCCACCGAGCATCCCCACTCTCACAACTCAGTCGATGATCATCCGTGAGCCCTCACTGACCTACTTCCGCAAACGTTCTAGGAGTTTTACGTGGCCAACATCAAGTCGCAGAAGAAGCGCATCCTCACCAACGAGAAGGCTCGCCTGCGCAACAACTCTTACAAGTCCGAGCTCAAGACCCTGATCCGCAAGGTGGACGCCGCGGTCGAGTCCGGCAACAAGGAAGCTGCGACCGAGACGCTGCGCAACGCGTCCCGCAAGCTCGATAAGGCCGTGTCCAAGGGTGTGCTGCACAAGAACACCGCGGCCAACAAGAAGTCCGGTCTGGCCAAGAAGGTCGCCAAGATCTGAATCGACTGACCCCGTCCGCACAGGACGCCTGCGGGCCCGGCCCCGTTTCTCGGGGCCGGGCCCGCAGTCTTTCCCCGGGTCTTCCGGGATCGCACTGGTGGCCCTCAGAGATGGCCCCTCAGTGGTGGCCGGACGTCGCGATCACGGTGATCGCCCGCTCCACCGCGAAGTACGGGGACCGGGACGCACCCTTGACCTGGGCGTCGGCCTCGGCCACGGCCTGCAGGGCGGCGGCCACGTCCCCGGCGGTGAACCGGCGGGCCTCGTTCTGCGCGCGCTCCACTTGCCACGGTGCCGCGCCCACGTCCCGCGCAAGTGCTCCCGCTCCCCCGCGGGATCCTGCGGTCAGCGCGATCAACCGCATCTTGGAGCCCAGCGCGGCGACCATGGGGACCGGGTCCACTCCCACGTCCACGGCTTGCCGCCACAGCTTCAGGGCCTGATCCGCGTTACCGGCCACCGCGGCGTCCGCGACGCGGAACGCGGTGACCTCCACGCGCCCGCCGTAGTACTTCTCCACGAGGTCGTGATCCACCGTGAGCGGGCCGTCCGCAATCAACTGCGCGCACGCGGCGGCGAGCTCCGCGGTGCTCGTGCCCACGGCCGCGGCGAGGGCGCGGGCGGCGTCCGGCTCGATGCGTTTGCCGTGCGCGCGGAACTCGGCTAGGACGAAGGCCGTCTTGTCGCGGTCCGATTTGGGCGGCGTGCAATCGAGGACGAGCGCCGACTCCTTGAGAGCGTCCAGTAGTTTCTTGCCGCGGTTACCCCCGGAGTGCTCCCACAGCACGGTCACGTCCGGGTCCGGGTTGGCCACGTACGACAGGCCGTCCGCGAGGAGGTTCTCGTGCATGCTCGCGAGGTCGTGGACGCACACGAGTTTGGGATCGTCGAACAGGGAGGGGCTCGTGACCACGGCCAAGCTCCCGGTCTCGTAGTCGGCGGCGGAGACGTCCGTGACCTCGCACGACCCGCGCTGCTCCCGGGTCTGGTCCCGCAGGGAGTCCTTGATGCGCTGCAGGATGTACTCGTCGGAGCCGGAGGCCAGCACGAGCGGCTGCGGGGTGACGTCCCGCCACGAGGTCTGCGGCGGCGCGGCGGCCTTGCGACGGGCTGGGGGCATCGGAACTCCTCAGGTGCGCGCGGCATGGGAGGGCGCCGCTGTGGTCCTCATGCTAGCGCCGGGTGGGGACATGCCGTGGCCCGGTGTGGACGGGTGAGGCATTGGAACAAGAAACGTGAGCCACACGCGACGAACCCGGTGCACCCAGTGGCTTGACGCGCGGTCACCGTGTCGAGACCACGAGCTGATTCCCTTCCTTGCGGATCCACAACGAACCGCTGAGGTCCGTGCGCGCCACCGCCGCCCCGGTCTCCTGCAGGGCCGCCACGGTTGCGGGGTGGGGATGGCCGTAGCTGTTGCCCTCCCCCACCGAGATCACCGCCAGGGCGGGATCTGAGTCCCTGATGATGTCGGTCCCACCGTTGCGCGCGCCGTGGTGGGAGACCTTCAACACATCTGCGTGTGGGGCGGCTGCTGTTGGCAGGAGCCTGGTGGCCGCTCGGTACCCATCGGCTTCGAGGTCCCCCGCGGTCAACCAGGTGGTGGTCCCCTGGTCAGCGGTGCGGGTGATGAACAGGACGAGGGACGCATTGTTCTCGTCCTCCGAACTCACCCGGCTGTGCACGGGAGCGCGCGGGATTCCGCCCGTTGCAGTAGGCGTGACCCGCGGGGCGAGTACCTCGACCGTGAGCGGTCCGGCGGTTAGTCGTGCCCCGGGCGCAGGCTGCTCGGCCTTCTCCGCGAGCGGTGCCAGTTCGCGTGGTAGCTCCGTCCCGGCCGTGGAGTACCACACCCGCTCCACATCCACCGCATCGGAGAGCCCCTCCAGGCCGGCCACGTGGTCGTCGTGGTTGTGCGTGGCGATCACCGCGTCCAGGTGCGTGATGCCCGCCTGGTCGAGACAGCGACGCAGAGCCCTGGGGTCGGGCCCGCCATCCACGAGCACCGCGCTGAGCTCCCCGGTGCGGTGCAGCACGGCATCTCCCTGCCCGACGTCGCACACCACGGACTCCCACGCGGGCGCCGGTCGGAACCACCACACCGCACCCAGGACGACCAACACGACCACCGCGAGGGACGCGATCACCGCGAGCGCGCGACGTCGTACCCGTAGCCTGCGCGCGCGAACGCGCCATACGGCATCGGGCTCGGGCGGCGGGGCCGATGAGGCGTCGACCGTGCCCGCGATGGGTGATGCCTGACGCAGGCGGTGGTCCACCCCGTGCAGGACGCCGAGGAACAGCAGTGTGACCGCGGTGAGGATGACAATCCCCGGGACACCGCCCGGCCAGGGCAGCTGCGCGCCGGGCAGAGCGGCGAAACCGTCCGCGAGCCACGCAATGACCCGCGCGGGAACCGAGGCGGCGCCCACGGGCAGGGAGGCGGCGCGCTCCCAGCCGGCGAGCGCCGCGGCGTCGTGGGCGCCGGGGAGCAGCCAGCTCAGAGCGGGTGAGGCCAGGTGCCCCGCGAGCAGGACGCATACTGCAAGTAGACCGGCGACGGTGACCACGGGAACGAGAGGGGCGGCGGCCATGTTGGCGGGCAACGAGTACAGGGGCAGAGCGGGGTTGAGCACGAGCAGGGCGGGCCCGCACCACAGTTGGGCGACGAGGGGCACGGCTATGCACGCGGCGAGCGCTGTGGGGATCCGGGAGGCGAGGACGCGGGTCACGGGGCGGGCGCTCACGACGATGCCGGCGGTCGCGAGGACGGAGAGGATGAAGCCGAAATCGATGGCGAGGGGCGGTTGCACGAGCACCAGGCCGGTGACGGCGGCGCACAGGGCATTGAGGCTGACGCCGGCGCGGCCGCTGAGCATGGCGGCCCCGCCGAGTGCACCCATGACGCCGGCGCGCAGGACGGAGGGGTCGGGGCCCACGAGCAGCACGAACCCGGCGAGCGCGGCGAGCCCGATACCCACGCACAGTCGCCGCCCCGCGCCCAGGGTCAGGGCGGCGTACCCGGTCAGGGTCATCACCACGGTGCAATTGGACCCGGAGACGGCCGTGAGGTGGGTCAGTCCGGTGTCCTTCATGCTCTGCGCCAGCGCCTCGGGCAGCTGGGAGGTGTCTCCCACGGTCATGCCGGGGACCAACCCGGCGCTCACTGCACCGAACCGTCCGGACACCCGGGTCAGGTTCGCGCGCACGGTGTCCAGCAGTCCGTGCCGGGCTCCCCGGCAGCCGTGATCGCATCCGGTGGGTGGGGAGGTGGCCCGGGCAGTGAGCCGCGCCGGGTTCGCGGTGCGCGTCACGTTCACCACAGCGTTGACGGTGTCCCCGTCGCGCAGGCCGTCCCACCTGGGGTGGGCGGCGAACACCGTGAGTTCGGCGGTTGCGGCCTTCCCGTCCGCGGCGTGGACGGCCAGGGGTACGACGACGCCGCGCGATGCCTCCTGCTCCTCTGGCGCCGGTGAGCCCGTGTATTCGCGGGGCATCCCGGTGACCGTGGCGTTGACGCGGACCACGGAACCGGGAGGATGCTCGGTCAGGAAGTCGCGGGACGGTGCGATGGCGGCGAGCGCCGTCGTGATGGCCGCCGCGGCACTCAGCGCCACGACCCCCGCCAGAACAGCCAGGCTGGGCAGGAGGGACCTCATCCGGGCGCGGGACTCGCTGGATGATGGCCGCGGGCATCCATGGGAGGAGGAACCCCCGTGCGCGTCCGATGCATGCGTCCAGGATCGCGCGCGGCTCGGCTGCCCGGCCGGCGGACAGCTGCGTTGTGCCGAGGCGGGCGTCTTCCCTCGTGGCCCGCGGTTCGCCCGCCGGATGCGAGACCGGTCGAGAAGAGCGGGTGCGCACCACGCGAGGCCGAAGACCAGCACGCAGCCAAGAGCCCCCACGGCCCCCACGGTCCACCCGGCAAGTAGTGTCAGCGATCCGCACACCCACGCGGTAATGGCAACCGGGACCAGGCGCAGGTCCCATCGCACGCTCACACCGTGACCAGTGGTAGCAGTGCCTCCAGCATGGCGGGACCCACCCCGCTGACGTCGTCGAGCTGTTCCGCGGAGGTGAACGGGCCGTGCTGGTTGCGGAACTCCACGATCCGCTGTGCGAGGACCGGTCCCACGCGAGGTAGGGTCTCGAGCTCCGCTTGCGAGGCCGTGTTGAGGTTGACCGGGGCGCCGCCGGGCAGGGCGGCCGCACCACCCGCCTTAGCCGCAGCGCCTAATCCGGACGATGAACCTCCCGTGGCCGCGCCACCCTCGGAAGCACTACCGCTCACTCCAGTCTTAATGCTGGCGCTGTTCGCTGCTCCCTCGGCCGGGGCACCGGTCCCGGCGCCATTCACGGAACCGCCCTGCGCGGCAGCCTCGGTCACCCGATCGACGTTCTCCGCATTGGGAATCGTGATCTGGGCGCCGTCGCTCACAGGCTGCGCCAGATTGATCCGATCCTTCACCGCACCCTTCGTGAATCCACCGGCTGCCGCCACCGCATCCATGACGCGCGCACCCGGGGACAGCGTCACCACGGATGGGTCCTTGACCTCCCCGATCACATGGACCGTGAGCACCCCGGCTTCTTCAGCGGAGGCGGTACCGCCGCCCGCTGAACCGGCTCCGGCTCCCCCGACGAGCCCTGAGGACGTCGCGGACCCGGACACCCCGTGAGGTGCTGTGTCGTCCCGGCCGGTGACTTCAGTGCCCTCACGGGCGGCGTCAGCGCGGTCGGAACCCTCATCTGCCCCCGCGCCATCCGTACCGGCGACGGCGCCCTGCGATTTCACGGAAGTGGACGTGACGACGTCGTCCCCCTGTCCATCGGGGAGCAGCTTCCAGCCCCCGATCCCGAGGGCCACCAACAGCACGGCGCACAGTGCTACCAGCGCGGGGCGAGCAATGTGCCGACGGACCACGACGTCCTCGCGATGCCGGGAGTGCTCGGACACCGGGTCTGCACTGAGCGATGGACCGGTGGCACCATCGGCGGCGTCGTCGGCCGGTTCAGCACCACCGTCCGGAGCGAGATCGGCGCCCTCTTCATCATGGCCAGCAGCACGGCGACCCGTCGCACCACGGCCAGCCACATCACCATTCCGATCGGGTCCTGGCTCCGCCCATGGCAGCCCCGCACCCGACTGCCGGTCTTCCCGCAAGAGCGCCGTCAACCGCTCCGTGGCCTCGCTGTCCCGGAACCGGCGCCGTCCCCTGAAATCGATTCCGCTCATGCGCCCACCCCACCGCACGGGCGACAGGGCTCGTGGGTGCGCGACGCCACCGGTGGATTACTCGGCCGACACGCGGATCAGGGGTGCGGTTGTGCAGCCCGCCCGCCGTGCCACACGGGCCGGGACGTGGGGCCCTCGATCACCGCGGCCTTCGTTCCGAGCCCCACGTGCGCGCTGAGCACCGGGGGCAGGTCACTGATCACGAGCTCCGCGTCCGGGCGGTAGCGATCCATGAGCACCTCACCGATCTCGCGCGCCCCGTGCGGGTCCGCGACGTGGTGGATACACAACACCGGCCGGTCGGTCTCTGCGTGGGCCAGAGCCTCCCCCGCCAGCACCATGAACCGCGCCTTAGCCCGCGACAAGGACACCGGCCGCTCCACGGTCACGATCTTGCCCTCGGCCATGCTCAGCAGCGGTTTGAGCTGGAACATGGAACCGACCATCGCCGTGGTCGGATTCACCCGTCCACCCCGGCGTAGGGTTTCCAGCGAGCGCACCTGAATCAGTACCTGTGCCTGGGCGGCGGTCTCACAGGCGGCCGCAGCGACGTCGTCGATCCCCGCCCCCGACGCCACTGCCCGTAGTGCCGCGCGCACCCCCAGACCCTGCCCCAGACCGGCGCTCGCGGTGTCGACGATCCGCACGGGGATCCCGATGTCCTGGCGAGCAATCCGGGCGGCGCCCACCGTCCCGGACAGCTCCCCCGACAGGTGCACCGAGACGATGGCGTCGTACCCCTCCTCCTCGAACCGCCGGTACGCGGCACGCAGCTGCCCCGGGGCCGGCCGGGACGTGGTCACGGGTGTGCCCTCCGCGAGCGCGACGACGAGCGAGGACAGCGTGTCGGACTCGTCGGCGGTGTAGAGCTGACCGGAGATCAGCACGGGCATGTCCACGAGCGCGAAGCCCGGTGCGTCCTCGAACGCGCGGAGCCACGCATCGGGCAGGGCGGCGGCACTGTCGGTGACGACGGCGACGCGGGGCGGCGCGGCGTCGTCGTCCCCCGAGGACGCGGAAGCGGACGCAGACGGGGACGCTGACGGCGCTCCGACAGGAATAGAGGCCGCATCTCCGAACGGGCGGAGCCCGCCCTCCCGCTCGGTGGAACGGGGGGACGGGCTCCGGGGCTCGCGGGGGAACATCAGACCACGATGTTCACGAGCTTGGGGGCGCGCACGATGACCTTGCGCACCGTGGCCTCGGACAGCAGGCGCTGGACGGCCTCCGATCCCATGGCCGCGGCCTCGAGGTCCTCGTCGGTGATGTCCGCGGGGACCTGCAACCGGTCACGGACCTTGCCCTTGATCTGCACGATCGCGGTGACGGTGTCCTCCACGAGCAGCGCGGGGTCCACGGTGGGCCACGGGGCGCGCACCACGGAGTCCTCGTGCCCGAGCAGGTGCCACATGTCCTCGGAGGTGTACGGCGCCACGAGGCTCAGCAGGATCGCCACGGCCTCGGTGGCCTCGCGCACGGCGGGATCGGCCGGACCGCAGCCCGCGTCGATGGCCTTGCGCACGGTGTTCACGAGCTCCATGGTCCGGGCGATCACCACGTTGAACTTGTGCGCCTCGAGCAGCTGTTCGGCGTCCGCGACCGTCTTGTGGGTCGCACGGCGCAACGCCTGGTCCCCGGTGGTCACGTCCGCGTCCCGGGCGGCCGTGCAGTCCTTCGCGAGGCGCCACGCGCGGGCCAGGAACTTCTGGGCGCCCTGCGGGGACACGTCCGCCCAGTCCACGTCGTCCTCGGGCGGTGACGCGAAGACCATGATCAGGCGCACGGCGTCCACGCCGAACTCGTCCAGCTGCTCACCCAGGTCCACGCCGTTGCCCAAGGACTTGGACATGGCCTTGCCCCCGTTGAGCACCTGACCCTGGTTCAGCAGCGCCTTGAACGGCTCCTGGAACCCGATCAACCCGAAGTCGTAGAGCGCCTTGGTGAAGAACCGCGAGTACAGCAGGTGCAGGATCGCGTGCTCCACACCGCCCACGTACTGGTCCACGGGTAGCCACCGGTCCACCTCGGCGCGGTCGAACGGCGCAGCGTCGTCGTGCGAGGACGCGTAGCGCAGGTAGTACCACGAGGAGTCCACGAACGTGTCCATGGTGTCGGTGTCGCGCGTGGCCTGCCCGCCGCACGCGGGGCACGCCACGGTGACCCAGTCCGACGCCGCTGCGAGCGGGCTCCTGCCCTTGGGCGCGAGTTGCTCACCGCGCAGGTCCTCGGGCAGCCGCACGGGCAGCTGGTCCTCGGGCACGGGCACTTCACCGCACGAGGGGCAGTGCACGATGGGAATGGGTGCACCCCAGAACCGCTGCCGGGACAGCAACCAGTCCCGCAGTCGGAAGTTCACGTGATGCTCGCCGGTCCCGGCCTCAGTGACGATCTCGATGGCCTTGGCCACCGCCTCCGCCTTGGACAGCCCGTTCAGCGGTCCGGAGTTGATCAGGGTGCCGTCGCCGGTGGTGGCGACCCCCGTGCTCGCGGGGTCCTCCTCGCCGGTGTCCAGGACCGCGCGCACGGGCAGGTCGAAGGCCCGGGCGAAGTCCAGGTCCCGCTGGTCGTGGGCGGGCACCGCCATGATCACGCCGGTGCCGTAATCAGCCAGGACGTAGTCCGAGGCCCACACCGGCAGCTTCTCGCCCGTGAGGGGGTTGACCGCGTAGCGGCCCAGGAACACACCGGTCTTCTCCCGGTCGGAGGCCTGACGCTCGATGTCCGACAGTGCCTTGACGTCCTCCCGGTACGCGGCGAGCGCGTCGGCGTGTTCGGGGGCCACGATCTCCTGGGCGATCGCGGCGTCCGCGGCGACCACGCAGAACGTGGCGCCGTGGAGGGTGTCCGGGCGGGTCGTGAACACGGTGACGGTACGCCCGGAGGTGTCCTCGGGGTCCGCGCCCTCGGCGGGGGCGCCCTCGATCACGAACTTCACGTGCGCGCCCTCGGAACGCCCGATCCAGTTGCGCTGCATGGCCAGCACGCGCTCGGGCCAGTGGCCCTCCAGCTCACCCATGTCGTCCAGCAAGCGCTGGGCGTAGTCGGTGATCTTGAAATACCACTGGTTCAGGGACTTCTTGGTCACAGGGGTGTGGCAGCGCTCGCACGCACCGTTGACCACTTGCTCGTTGGCGAGCACCGTCTGGTCCTTGGGGCACCAGTTGACCGGGGAGTCCTTCCGGTACGCCAACCCGTGCTTGTAGAACTGCAGGAACAGCCACTGCGTCCAGCGGTAGTACTCGGGGTCGGACGTGTGGATCTCCCGGTCCCAGTCCACGCTGATCGCGTAGCGCTTGAACGAGGCGCGCTGGGTGTCGATGTTGCGGTAGGTCCACTCCGCGGGATGGGCGTCACGCTTGATGGCGGCGTTCTCCGCCGGCAGGCCGAAGGAGTCCCAGCCGATCGGGTGCATCACATCGTACCCGCGGTGCAGCCAGTAGCGGGAGACGACGTCCCCCATGGCGAACGCCTCCGCGTGGCCCATATGCAGGTCCCCCGAGGGGTAGGGGAACATGTCCAGGACGTAACGCCGCGGAGCGGAACCGTCGTCCCGGGGCGCGAAGACCCGGTTGTCCTCCCAGTAGCCGGACCAGGTGGCCTCGATGCGCTGGACGTCGTAGTCCGTGCCCGCATCCGGGGTGCTGTGCTCGCTCACGTGCCTCGCCTTCAAAGTTCACGGGGATGGGCCGGGGATGCTCGCTCGCCCCGGTACCGGCGCGGTGACAGCCTGGTCCCCCGTTCTCGTGTGGGGATTTCTCCCAGTTTAGACCAGCCCGCCACCGCGCCTCTCCCGGCTAGCATGGATGCGCCGACGCCGCACGACTGGAGGACCCGTGGAGAACACCTACGCCGAACGCCGCAGCGTGCAATTGGACGGGTACCGCGTGCGCTACTGGTTCTACGACGCGGACAAGAAGCACAAACCGTTGCTCGTGATGCTCCACGGGTTCCGCGGGGACCACCACGGTCTGCAGCTGATCGCGACCGCCCTACGCGAGAAATACCACGTGGTGCTACCGGACCTGCCCGGTTTCGGACGCTCGGAACCCTTCCCTGACCGAGAACACTCGGTGCCCAGCTACGTGGAGTTCGTGCGCGAGTTCCTCGAGGCACTGACCGATAACGCCGTCCATCCGGGCTGCGAGACGGGCATCGTGCTCGCGGGGCACTCCTTCGGGTCCACCCTGGCCGCGCACTTCGCCGTGGAGTACCCCGCCATGGTGGAACGGTTGATCCTGCTCAACCCCATCTCAGAACCCGCCCTGGCCGGACAGCAGAAGCGGCTGACCAAGCTCACGGAGCTCTACTACTCCGCGGGCGCGTCCCTCCCCCGGCGGCTGGGCACCAAATTACTGACCTCAAACGCCGTCGTGAAACTCATGACGGACGTGATGGTCAAGTCCGAGGACCCGGGGATCCGCAACTACGCGCTGCGCCAGCACCAGGCCTACTTCAACACCTTCGCCAACCGGGACGTGCTCACCGAGGCCTATCAGGCGTCGATCTCCCACACCGTCGCGGAGGTCGCGATGAACCTGACCATGCCCACCCTGCTCATCGTGGGCGACCAGGACGAATTGGGCTCCGTGCACTCGCAGCGCACCATGGCCTCGTGGATCCGCAGCCACAGCCTCAAGATCATCCCCGGGGTGGGTCACCTGATCCACTACGAGACCCCACAGCTCGCGGCGGAATACATCGAAGACTTCCTGGCGTCCCCCGCGCCGGAACCCCTCGAGGGCTACGACCAGTTACCCCACGCGGACACGACCGCCTCCACCCCGGACCAACTCACCGGGATGATCCCCGCGGTGGACCCCGGCTTTGGTGAGCACCAGCTCACCAAAGAGGCCACCGCGCGCGGACTCTACGGGACCCACGAACGGTGAAGCTGCTCTTCGACGCCCGCTACATCCGCACCGATCACCACGATGGGATCAGCCGCTACAGCGCCGAACTGCTCGCCGCCACGGCTCGGGCGGTTGCCTCCGATCCGCGCGTCCGCCTCGCCGCACTGATCAGCGATCCCGCCCAGGCTGCCCTGATCTCCGAGGGTCTGCCCACGCTGCTGGGCCCGTCCGTTACGTCCCCGGCCGAGGTGCTCACGGGCGCCCTGCTGAGCCGGTACGCACCCGACGTCGTGTTCTCCCCCATGCAGACCATGGGCTCGCTGGGGCGCCGCCACAAGCTGATCCTCACGCTGCACGACCTGATCTACTACGAGCACCCGCAGCCCCCGGGCGATCTTTCCTTGCCGGTGCAGTGGGGCTGGCGCGCGTACCACAAGGCCTGGTGGCCCCAGCAGCTCACGCTCAACCGCGCCGACGCCGTGGCCACGGTCTCCGAGACCTCCCGGCAGCAGATCCTTGCGCACCGCCTCACGAAACGGGACGTGCGCGTGATTGCCAACGCGGCGCCGTCAGCGGGGGTCCCCGAGGACGAGGCGCTCGCGCGGCTTTCACGCCGCGGCACGGACCTGGTGTACATGGGCTCGTTCCTGCCGTACAAGAACGTGGAGACCCTGCTGCGGGCGATGGCCCACCTCCCGGGGCGCACCCTGCACCTGCTCTCGCGCATCTCCCCCGCGCGCCGCGCCGAGCTTCAGGCCCAGGTGCCGGCCGGGGCCCGCGTGGTCTTCCACGGCGGAGTGGGCGAGGAGCAGTACCGCGAGCTGCTGTCCTCGTGCGCCGCGCTGATCACGGCCTCCCGCGCGGAGGGCTACGGCCTGCCGCTCGTGGAGGCCTTCGCCGAGGGTGCGCCTGTCGTCTGCTCCGACCTGCCGATCTTCCGCGAGGTCGCCGGCGATGCCGCCGGCTACGCTCCCGCGGACGACGACGCCGCGTTCGCCGCCCGGGTGCGCGAACTCACGAACCCCACCGTGGCCCACGAACGCGTGCTCGCGGGGTTGGAGCGGATCTGCGAGCACACCTGGGAGGACTCCGCGCGGGACCTGCTGGACCTGGCGTGGGAGCTGCACCAGCGCGGTTGAACCGCTGTGCACAGCTCCCCCGTACTCGCCCCCCCGGTTCTCGGCCCTGGGGTCTTCAGCCCGGAAGGTTTCAGCAGCCAGCGCTCCGGACGGTGACCGGGGGCGACGTCGCCGACCCCCTCAGGTGCGCACCACCCGTTCCCGCAGCAGCCACTGGGCGAGGGCGTCCAGCGCGATGCCGAGCAGCCCGATGACGAGGATCACCACGAGCATCTCGTCGTAGGCCAGACGGTCCCTCGCGTTGAGGATCTCGTAGCCCAGCCCGGTGCTGACCCCAAGCATTTCCGCGGGCACCAGCACGACCCACGAGATGCCCAGCGCTAGGCGCACCCCGGTCATGACGTAAGGACGGATGCTCGGAAACACCACCGTGAGCAGCCGCTCGAACGGTGTTGCGCCCAGGGTACGTGCCACCCGGAGGTGGGCCGGGTCCAGCGCGGCGACCCCCGCCGCGGTGTTCAGGGTGATCGGCCACACGGCGGCGGCCGCCACGAGGAAGACCACCGGCGCACTGCCCACTCCGAACAGGGCCACGGCCACCGGTGCCCACGACAGCGGCGAGACCATCCGCAGGAACTGCACCACGGGCGCGCTCGCCCACCGCACCCGTTGCCAGGAACCGATCACCAGTCCCAGCGGCACGCCGATCGCCGTCGCCAGCAACAGACCGCCGAGCAGGCGCCACAGACTCGTGACTGCGTCCTGGACCACAACTCCCCGTTCCAGGAGCGAACCGACGGCACCTGGCAGCTGCTCGGGGCGGAAAGCCGCGATCATCGTGGACCCGCCAGCGGCCGCGTGGGTGAACGCCCACCACGCCGCCACGGTCACGAGGACGCCGAATGTGCCCCAAGCCACGGCCGCACCTCGTCCGGCGCCCCCGCCCGCCCGTCTCCGGGACGTGGACGCCGATTTCGCTCGGTCACTGTGCGCACCCGCTCTGGAGTCTCGGACAGGGGCCGAGCCGGTGCCACCCGCTGACGGTGCGGCGGCGAGATCCGTGCCCGTGCTCTCGGGCGTGCTGCGGGATGTGGGACTCATGCCTGGATCTCCTCGGTGCGTGTGGTGCCGTGCATCCCGAACGCACCCCAGCCGCCTGCCCTTGCGATGCTCCGGGTCACCAATGCGTCGTCCACCAGCTCGCGGTGCGCGGTGGCAGGATCGAGCCCGGTGAGGAACCCGGCGGGGGCATCCACCACCGTGTCCTGCATCGCGCGCACCAGCTCCTGCGTGAAACTCGGGTACGGGTAGGGCCGGAAGTCCAGCGACTCGCCGTGCCAGTCAGGGTGGTGCAGCGCGTCGGCGTGCGCGGCCGCGGTGTAGGTCAGGGCCCGCTGGATCACGGGCTTCGGCTGCGGGAGGTAGCCGGAGGCCAACACCGCCGCGGTCTCGGGGCGGTTTGTCCGCGCCCACGCCTGCGCGCGGACCAGCGCGTCCATGAAACCCGCCGCCTGCTCGGGACGATCCCTCAGCATCTCCCCGCGCAGCATGGTCACGCAGCAGGCGTGGTCCCGCCACACGTCCCCCAGGAACCGGTGGATCGTGCCCACGTGCTTCGCCTCCGCGGCCGCGTTGAACGGGTCCGCGACCACGTACCCGCCGATCACCCCGTTGTTCAGTGCGGGCAGCATGTCCGAGGGGGCCATCGGGACCAGCGCCACGGTCCGGGCGCTCGTGGACGGGCTCTCACGCATCACGGGTGTCAGCCCCTCGGCGCGGAGCATCTTCTGCACCACCACGTTGTGGATGGACCACCACGCGGGAATCGCCACGGTGCGGCCGGCAAGCCCCGCCAGGTCCGTGATCTCCGGGTGCACAGTGAGCGAAGAGCCGTTCGTGTGGTTCCACGCCGTGATCCGCACGTCCGCCTGCAGCTCGTAGCGCATGTACAGGGCCATGGGCATGAGCATGTGGATGGCCTCCACCTTGCCCGCCACGAAGGCCTCGGACAGTGAGGACCAGCTGCGGAACAGGACGGGCCGCGCGACGGCCACCCCGGCGTCGTCGTAGTAGCCGTTGGCGTGGGCAACCAGCAGGGGCGCGGCATCAGTGATCGGCAGGTACCCGATGCGCACGGGCCGTGAGCCGCCGTCACCACCGCTGCCGATGCGGGTTCCCGTGTAGAGGGAACCGGCGCCCCACGCCGCACCCGTCAGTGCCACCGCCGCGGTCCCGGCGCGCAGGACGGTCCGCCGTGTGGTGAGAGACCCGCTCATATCTCCCAGGTTCCCGCCTCGTCGTCCGTGCCGCGGTACGTCGCGAGAATCTGTCCGGCCGTGGTGCCGTCCTGGGACGGAACCCACTGCCGCCGAAAACCGCGCGGTCCGGCGAAGAAGCCGATGCGGTCCCCCAACGCCATGGCCTCGGCGACGTCGTGCGTGACCAGGAAGACCGTCAGCCCGAGGTCAGTGGTCAGCTGCCGCAGCCACTGCTGCAGGTCCTCGCGGGTGGCGGGGTCCAGCGCGCTGAAGGGTTCGTCGAGCAGCAGCACGTCCGGGCGCACGGCGAGCGCCCTGCCCACGGAGACCCGCTGGGCCTGGCCGCCGGAGAGCTCCTCCACGGGGGTGTGGGCGAGGTGGGAGAGGCCGAGGATCTCGAGCAGCTCGCCCACGTGCTCGTCGTCGAAACGGTCGCGGTTGCGCCGGTACCTGCCGCCGAGGGCGATGTTGCGCCGCACGGACAGCCAGGGGAACAGTGCCGGGGTCTGGAAGACCACGGCAAGGCGGGCGTCAGGGTCCGAGAACTCGATACTGCCTCCGTCGAGGGTCTCGAGCCCGGCGATGGCACGCAGCAGGGTGGACTTCCCGGAACCGCTGGGGCCCAGCACGGCGAGGGTCTCGCCCCGGTGCAGGGTGAGGTCCACGCCGTCGAGGGCGGGGTCGGAGGCCCCCGGGTAGGTTTTGCTGACACCGTGCACCCGCAGCGCCGTGCCCGGGTCCGTGGTCACCGCGGTGCCGTCGTGCCCGTGCCTCACCCGAGCCTGCGCAGTTCCCACCGCAGGTGGCCTTCCGTGGGCGACTGGACGGGCAGAAACGCTGCTTCCCGTGCGCGGCGCGCCGTGGGCGAGGACAGCGCGTAGCCACGGCCGCCCACGATCTTCGCCTCCAGGCGGGTGGCCTCGCCGGTGAGCAGGGCTGCGTCGAGGCGCAACTGCAGGAGCTCGCGGGGTGCGGCGGCACGCGGTTCCCGTGCCAGGCGCACGAGGTCCGCGCGCAGGCGCTGCTGCTCCGCCACGGCGTCGTCCAGGTCCTCGCGGAACATCTCGCCGACGCCGCCCAGGTTCTCCCGCGCGCTCGTCAGCGCCGCCGCGGAGAGACCGAGGCAGAACGAGGTCTGCAGCAGCAGGAACGGTCCGCGGACCGTGGCCAGGAACCCGGGGACGTCCTCGGTGAGGACGTCCTGCTCCGCGTCGATCTCCACACCCTCCAGGCGCAGGATGCCGGACGCCGTGGCGTTGAGCGCCATGAGGTTCTCCAGCGGCCGCACGCTGACCCCGCGGGCCGCCACCCGGGTGCGGACGATCGCGGGGCGTCCGTCCTCCCGGACGACCGGCAGGATCACGACGGCGTCCGGGTACAGGTTCGAGGCCCACGGCACGGTGCCGTCGAGCACCAGGTGGTCCCCCCGGCGGGTGAGCGTCACGGGGATCTCACCGATACCCGCCGCGGCCTTGAACGCCGGTGCCATGGCGGAGCACAGCGGCACGTCACCGGTGCGCAGCTCAGACGCGACGGGCGCCCCCACCGCGTCGAGGTACTCGAGGCCGGAGCGGTGGCCCCACAGTGAGAACGCCGTGGCCGTGCACTCGGCCGCGAGGTCGAAGACGACGGCTGCCTGTCCACGCAGGTCCCCGCCCCCGAGACCCAGGTCCAGCAGGCCCCGCTGCCCGAGCTCGCGCAGGGTCTCGAACGGGGTGGTGTCCGCCTCGTCGGTGGCCCTGGCACGCTCGGCCGCGCGTGCCCGGACCAGGCCGTGTTCCGGGTAGTCGGTCAGTGGGGCCAGGAGCTCCTGGTCGGAGGCAGTCTCGAAGGTTGCCGAAGCACTGGGCTGGGACATGGGTTCCGTTCTGACGGGCCGCGGCACCCGGTGGTGGTGATGGGTGGACGCGGGACTCAGACCTCGAGCTTGAACATCCGGTCGAAGGGGGTGTCCACAGCCGCGCGGGCGCGCGCCACGGCGTCCTCGTCCGGTGCGTTGTAGAAGCACAGGCACTTGGCGGTGTCCTCGCGCACGTAGGTGCGCAGGAACGACACCTCGGGAACCTCGGCGTACTTGGGCGCGTTCGCCTTCTTGCGGGTGAGGTACTGCTCCATGGTGATTTCGGCGGGGATGTCCCACTCCACGAGGTAGTCGGTCTGGCCACGGAGCTTCTTGATGTCCTCGAGCTCCGCGCCCACCAGGCGTACCTCGTCCGGGCCGGTGACCTCGGTGACGGACTCGCCCAGCGCCGTGCGCACGGTCTGCGCAAGACCCTCGGGCGTGTCCTGCTGCGTCTCCACGATGACGAACACGCGAGCGTGGTCCGCCGTCACCTGGGACTCGATGAGTTCGGCAGAGGCCTGCGTGACAGCGCTCGACGTCGCGTCGATGATCGAGCGCACGGCCTCCTTCTCGGCCACGGCGGGAACAATTTCAATGAGCTGCAGCGACATGCGGATCCTTTCGGGAACGGGTCTGCGGTGATGACTCGCGCGCACGCCGGGACTCTTTGCCCCGGTGCGCGGTGCCACCCCGCGTGAACGTGCCCTCCACCGTAGGACTGCCCCGTCCACCCCGTGCAAGAGGATTAACAATTCGACACATTTGACTGAGCAGGTCAGCCAGTCCTGGTGCACGCATGCGGTCCGGGTCCCGCCTCGCGATCCGCGGCACGTCAGGGTCCGTCGACGACGGCTGTGACGCGCCCTACAGCAGGTCGGCGACGTCGCAGCGCACCGTGACCGGCGCGTGTTCGCGCAGCGCGGAGGCGCGTGCCTTCTCCGCCCGCAGGGCACCGGTGACCCGCGGCGCGATCCCGAAGCCGAAGAACAGCAGCGCACGGTAGGGCCGGTTCCCGCCGCGCTCCCAGGAGCGGGCGGCGTCGGCGCCGTCCAGAGTGGCGGCGTCGTTGGTGACGGTCTCAGCAAGGTCGGCGCCATTGCCGGGAGTCTGCTCCACCGGTGCGGGGCCAACCACACGAACGCGCTCGGGCAGCGCGAGGTCCCGCAGGGTGGCGTCCACGGCATCCCGCGGGCCGGTCAGCGCCGCTGTCCGCACAGCCGGTGGCAGACCCAGCTCGTGGCGCTCCCGCAGCTCTCGCTCCGCGTGCCCAGCCGGGTCCCAGCGCACGAGCGCCGAGACGGCACGGTCCAGGTCCGCGGTGACCACCACGGTGCCGCCGTCGGAGGACGCCCGCACCAGGGCAGCGGCGTTAAACCACCGGCGCAGGGTCTGCTCCTCCGCACGCAGCCACGGCCGGGCAAGCATCCGGTTGCCGTCCAGCAACAGCGCGGCGGCGTAGCCGCCGTCCGCGACGGGCTCCGCTCCCGGCGTCGCCACCACGAGCGCCGGGGCGGACCCCACCCGGGGCCGCACGGTGCGCTCGCTCGACGAGATCACGGGCACCTGCGGGAACGAACGGCCCAGCTCCTCCGCGGTCCGGGACGCCCCCACGGTGCTCAATCGCACCCGGGTGAACCCACACTCCACGCACCGCCAGTCATGGGCGTGACGCCCGCACCACGTGCACACCGGCACGGCGTGGGCGGAATCCAGCGCGAGGGGCCCGTCGCATGCCTGGCAGCACGCGGGCGTACGGCACCGCTGGCAGGCCAGCACGGGAGCATAGCCCTTGCGCGCCACCTGCACGAGCACGGGCCCGGACTTCAGGGCCTCGCGTGCCACCCGGAACGCCTCGTGCGGCAACCGGGCGCGCGCCGCGAGCGGGTCGAGGGCGGTGTTGTAGGAATCGGAGGTCGCTTCGATGCGCGGGGAGAACCGGCGCAGGTCCGCGCGATCTGGTGCCACGCGCGCCGCCCACCCTGTGGCCACGAGCCGCAGCGCCTCGGGACTCACCGCATACCCCGTGAACAGCGCGGCCAGACCCTGCTGCTGGGTACGCAGCAACAACACGTCCCGCGTGTGCTGGTAGGGGGCGCGCTGCTCCACGAAGTTCACGTCCCCGTCGTCATGACAACACACGAGCGCGAGGTCCTGCACCGGCGCGTACGCGGCAGAGCGCGTGCCCACGGCCAGGCGCTTCTTCCCGAGCGCGAGCTCGAGGAACCCCCGGTAGCGGGGCGTGGGTCCGTCGTCGGCGTGCAGGCGGACGACGACGTCCTCCCCCACCAGCTCGCACAGCGCCCGTTCGAGCCGCTCCAGTGCCTTATGGTCCGCGACCACGCCCACAGCCCCACGACCAGCGGCGTACGCGGTGGCCATGGCGCTCGCGGTCAGCCCCGCCCAGTCATGGTCCCCGGCCGAGGGCAGTACCTCCACGACCGCGCGCGCCGGCTCACCACGCCCCACGGACGCCACGAACTCCAGGCCGCCCGTGTAGTGCTGCCAGCCGGTCGTCGCGGGCTCCACGGGAGACGAGGGCGCTCGGCCGGGCTCGGGGGCCGCGGTCGGGTCCGCATCGGCGGCGCCGTCGGAAGCGGGGCCCGCTGATAGGTCGGCCGGCACCGCGGCGTCGTCGTCCGCATTCACAACGCCCGTCTCGGAGGTCTCGGCAGCTTCGGGAGCCGCGAACTCCTTATCCACCCGCGCGACCCGCGGGGCAATCGCGACCCGCAGGACGTCCGCGACCGTGCCCGCGCAGCGTTCGGCCACGGCCTGCGCGAGCTCGACGATCTCGGGGCGGGCCACCGGCAGCGGCGTGAGCACACGGCGGATGGGCAGCAATCGGTCCTCGGGGACGTCCGTGTGGGCCACACGATCCACGACCCACCCGGACATCTTCCGGCCCGCGAAAACCACCGAGACCTTGGACCCCACGACCGCCTGGTCGTCGAGGGCAGCGGTCACGCGGTAATCGAAGACCCGGTCCAGGTGCGGAACGTAGGCCTCGAGCAGGACCTTGGCCACGGGGTCGCGCGCCGCGCGACCCTCGGAGCCCAGGGCCTTTCGGGGCAAAGTACGCGGCTGGTCCGGGGGTGCGGCCTCGGGCAGACCCGCGAGCGCGAGCTGCTCACCGGACGTGTCCCGCTCGGGGGTGTCCCGGTCCGCGGGGACGGAACCCGCAGTCGCGGAGCCCGGGCGCGCGGTGCCCGCCGACTCCAGCCTGGGAGACTCCGGCATGGCGGGCTCCGTCCCGGCGGGGCCGGGGCTCACAGCCCCGCGGCGGAACGCAACTCCTGGACCCGGTCCGTGCGCTCCCACGTGAAGTCGGGGTCATGACGGCCGAAGTGACCGTGGGCGGCGGTCTTGGCGTAGATGGGGCGCTTGAGGTCCAGGTCCTCGATGATCGCCAACGGCCGCAGGTCGAACACCTCGGAGATCGCCTTTTCGATCCGCGCGGGGTCCACGGTCTCGGTGCCGAAGGTCTCCACATACAGGCCCACGGGACGGGCCTGACCGATCGCGTAGGCCACCTGGACCTCCGCACGGCGGGCCAGTCCGGCGGCCACGACGTTCTTGGCGACCCAGCGCATCGCGTACGCGGCGGAGCGGTCCACCTTGGAGGGGTCCTTGCCGGAGAACGCGCCGCCGCCGTGGCGGGCCATACCACCGTAGGTGTCCACGATGATCTTGCGTCCGGTCAACCCGGCGTCCCCCACGGGACCGCCGCGCACGAAGTTGCCCGCGGGGTTGACGATGATCTTGGTCGCGGACAGGTCCAGCCCGGAGTCCTCCAGGACGGGGCTGATCACGCTGGTCGTGAGATCGCGGGTGAGCTGGTCCAGGTCGTAGTTCTCCGCGTGCTGGGAGGAGACGACCACCGTGTCCACGGAGACGGGGGTGTGCCCGTCGTAGCCCAGGGTCACCTGAGTCTTGCCGTCCGGGCGCAGACCGGGCAGCACCGCGGTCTTGCGCACCCGGGTGAGCTGCTCGGACAGCCGGTGCGCCAGCAGAATGGGGGCGGGCATGAGCGTGTCGGTCTCGTCCGAGGCGTACCCGAACATGATGCCCTGGTCCCCTGCGCCCTGCGCGTCCCGGGGGTCACGCGCGGCACCGGTGCGCTCCTCGAGGGACGTGAACACACCCTCGTAGATCTCGTTGGACTGCTCGCCCACGCTGATGGACACACCGCAGAACTCGCCGTCGAAACCGTGCACGGAGGAGTTGTACCCGATATCCAGCAGGGTCTTGCGCACGATGTGGGGGATCTCCACATAAGCGTCCGTCTTGACCTCGCCCGCCACGTGCACGAGGCCCGTGGTGACCATGGTCTCCACGGCCACCGAGGAATTGGGATCCTCGGTTAGCAGAGCGTCCAGGATCGCGTCGGAGATCTGGTCACAGATCTTGTCCGGGTGCCCCTCGGTCACCGACTCGGACGTGAAGATTCTCAGGTGCTTGCTCGCTTCGTTCACGGGAGACCACATTACCCGTCGGTGCGGATGTCCTCGGCGATGCGCTGCACCACGAACCGCGCCACCTCGTCCTTGGTCCCGTGCGCCCCGCGGTCCTCGCTCGAGCGGGCCGAGAGCACCGTGACCTCGGTGTCGTCGCGACCGAAGACCTTGTCCGTGCCCACCTCGTTGAGCACGAGCAGGTCGCAGCCCTTGCGTTCGAGCTTGGCGCGGGCGAAGTCGAGCACCGAGTGCTCGGCGTCCCCGGTCTCGGCGGCGAAGCCCACGATCAGCTGCTCGAGAGAGCGCTCGGCACGCTGGGCCACGACGGCGCGCAGGATGTCCGGGTTGCGCACCAGCCGGATCACGGGGTCCGCGCCGTCCTCGGACTTCTTCATCTTGTGCTCGCCCACGGCGTCCGGGCGGTAGTCCGCCACGGCGGCGGCCATGATCACGACGTCGGCCTCGCGCGCGGCAGCCAGGGTCGCGTCCTGCAGCTCACGCGCCGAGGACACGCGCGTGATGTCGACGCCGCTCGGCAGCTCGGTCTCCACGTGCGCGGCGATCAGGTGCACGTGTGCGCCCGCGTCGCGCGCGGCACGGGCCAGGGCTACGCCCTGCTTGCCCGAGGACCGGTTGCCCAGGAAGCGCACGGGATCCAGGGCTTCGCGCGTTCCGCCCGCGGTGACCAGGACGCGGCGTCCGCGCAGAGCGTCGTCGCCGTCGGACGATGAGTGGGCGGAGCTGGAGGCGGGGTCCACGAGGGCGAGCGCGGCGTCGAAGATCTCCTGCGGCTCGGGCAACCGGCCCGGGCCGCTGTCCTTGCCCGTGAGCCGACCGCTGGCCGGGTCGAGGACCGTGTGGCCGTGCTCGCGCAACAGGGCGACGTTGCGCTGCGTGGCCGGGTTCTGCCACATCTCGGTGTGCATGGCCGGGGCCAGCAGCACGGGCGCGGCGGTCGCGAGCACCGTGGTGGTCAGCAGGTCGTCCGCGTGCCCGTGGGCCACCCGGGCCATGAGGTCCGCCGTGGCCGGGGCGATCACCACGAGGTCCGCGGCCTGGCCCTGGGCCACGTGGTTGACCGTGTCGATCCGGTCGAAGACCGACCCCGAGACGTGCTCGCCCGTGAGGGCCTCCCACGTGGGCGCACCCACGAACTGCAGGGCGGCCTCGGTGGGCATGGGCACCACGTGGTGGCCGGCCTCGGAGAACAACCGGGACAGCAGGGCGGCCTTGTATGCGGCGATGCCCCCGCCCACACCCAACACCACGCGCAACGGGGCGCGGGGCGCGGAGGGGACGGGGGCGTCGCGGCTGTGCGGGTCGGTCACTGCTCGGAGGACTCTGCGGAACCCTCGGCGGGGTCCTCGGTGTCCGCGGCCGGGATCTCCTCGGAGGTCTCCCCCAGCTGGACGCCGTCGGAGAAGACCGCGGTGCCGTCCTGCTCACCCTGGGCGAAGAAGTCGCCGGTGAACATGTCCGTGGCGGTGGGCTCGTCGTTGACCATCTGGCCGTTGGGGGTGAACCCGGCGTGGTCCACGTGCACGGCCTCGATCAGGCCCTCGTCGACCTCGCGGAACGCGATGGACAAGGGCTTCTCGTTGAGCTGGGTATCCACGAGCGGACCCACGTACTCGAACAGACCCTCGTGCAACTGCGAGTAGTAGGCGTTGATCTGGCGGGCTCGGCGGGCCCCGAAGATCACGAGTCCGTACTTGGAATCCGTCTTGTCGAGCAACCGATCGACGGGCGGGTTGACGATGCCTTCGTTGTTCGTGCTCACGTGTTTCATGACTCCTGTGGTGGACGGAAAAGGTGGTGCTACTGGCCGTGGGGGCTGCGCGGATCCGGGGCGGGTGACCGCCTCAACGGTGCGATGTGCTCGGCAACCCCATGAGGGCCACGAGTTCGGCGGCGGCGCGTTCCACCGTGTCGTTGACGACGGTGTGATCAAACTCTGATTGCGCCGCGAGTTCCAGTTTAGCCGTTTCCAGCCGACGCTGCTGTTGCTCGGGGGTCTCGGTGCCCCGGCCCACGAGCCGGTGCACCATTTCCTCCCAGCTCGGCGGGGCCAGGAACACGAACTGGGCGTCCGGCATGGCCTGGCGCACGCTGCGCGCTCCCTGCAGGTCGATCTCGAGCAGGACGCTGCGCCCGGCCGCGAGCGCTTCCTCCACTTTGTGGCGCGGTGTGCCGTACCGGTTGAGGTTGTGCACGACCGCCCATTCGAGCAGGTCGTGGCGATCGATCATGTCGTCGAACTCGGCGTCGCTGACGAAGAAGTAGTGCACGCCCTCCACCTCGCCGGGCCGCGGCGCACGCGTGGTGGCCGAGACGGACAACCACACCTGCGGGTAGTGGTCCCGGATATAGGTGGACACCGTTCCTTTGCCCACGGCCGTGGGGCCGGCCAGAACGGTCACGGTGGGTGTGGGACGCACGGATACCTCCGGGAGAAGACGGTGACGGGCGAGCGGTCAGCTCGCCCGTCACTGTATCAACCGCGGGTCCTAGTGGTTGCGCCCGGGATCGTGCGGATCGGGGACCAGGGTTCAGCGGTCCAGGTAGTCCACGAGCGCCTTGCGCTGGTGCTGACCCAGGCCACGCACCCGGCGGGTGGGTGCGATCCCGATCTGCTTCATGATCGCCGCCGAGCGCACCTTCCCGATCCCGGGGGTGGCCTCGAGCAGTTCGGTGACCTTGAGGCGGCTGACGGCTTCGTCCTCCTCGCCCCTGCGCAGCACTTGTGCCACGGTGATCGACCCGTCCCGCAGTCCCTTCTTGATCTCCGCCCGCGCGGTCCGCGCCGCCGTGGCTTTCTCGCGCGCGCGTGCGCGCTCTTCGTCCGTCAGTGGCCGCAATGCCATGCCCAGCTCTCCTCCTCGTGTGACAGCGGCTCGGCCGTGCGCCTGATGGGGGGGGACGCACGCAAGCCGTCCCCCTGAAAGTACCGGACACGTTTGCCGCCGTAAACACGATGAACGCCCCCCTGACGTGGCCTTTCGGGCCGCCGCCAGGGGCGTTCACGGGGGTCTCAGGAGAGCTGGAGGTGCGTGCGTAGTTCCTCGGTGCTGCGGTCGATGGCGTCCCGCAGCGCGGGGACGTCGGGACCGTGACGCAGCACACCTCGCGAGGAGTTCGCGAGCACTGTGGGCCTGACGTGCTCAAACACCGTGGCCACGGCCGCGGCGTCCGCGCCCTGGGCACCGTAACCGGGGGCCAGGATCGGCCCGTTCAGGGTGCTCAGATCGATGTCCAGGGACGCCAGGGCCTCCCCCACGGTCGCCCCGATCACCGCTCCACACGAGCCCAGGGTGGCCACCGACGGTGACGTCACGATTTCATCACGATTGTTCCCGGCCCCCGTATTGGCGCCGGTGACGCCGCGAACGGCCGCCGCGGTGGCGCCGTCCGACGGCGCCGTCGAACCGTCCGGGGACGACGACGCCGTGCCCGGCCGGGGCTGCGCCGTCGCGTTCTCCCGGGCGATCGCGGCCAGGACGGACCCGGCCACGGACCCGGTGCCGCCCACGTGCTGGACGGACGCGCCCTCCGGGTTGGAGGTCAGCGCGAGCACGAACGTCCCGCGCCCGGTCTCACGCGCGAGGTCCAGTGCCGGGCGCAGGGACTCGAAGCCGAGGTAGGGACTCAGCGTCACGGCGTCGGCCGCGAGGGGCGAGTCGTCGGAGAGCCACGCGCTCGCGTAGGCCGCCATGGTGGAACCGATGTCCCCGCGCTTGGCGTCCGCGATGCTCAGCAGCCCGGCCGCGCGGGACTCCCGCAGGACGCGCTCGAGCACCGCGAAGCCCGCGGAACCGTACGCCTCGAACAGGGCGACCTGCGGTTTCACGGCCGCACACCGCTCCGCCGCGGCCTCCAGGACGCCCAGCGCGAAGCGTTCGAGGCCGTTCGCCGTGGCGGGCAGCCCCCACGCGTCCAACAGGGACGGGTGGGGGTCGATGCCCACGCACAATGGACCCGCAACGGTCATCGCCCGTTCGAGGCGGGCCCCGAAGGGAACGCGCGCGAACTCAGCCACGGGTGTCCCCCGCGGCGACCTGCTCCCGCAGCTTCTGCTCGTGCTCCTGCAGGGACGTCACGGACCACGAGTACTGCCGCTGCGCGGTGATCGCCTGCAGCGCCGCACCGAGCTCCGAGACCGTCGTCATGGTGGGCACGCCCACGGACGTGGCCGCCGCACGGATCTGGTACCCGTCGCCGCGGGCCTGCTGACCGCCGGAGGGCGTGTTGAAGATCAGGTCGATCTTCCCGTCCGTGATCAGGTCCGCGACCGAGGGGGACCCGTCGTCGGCGTCGGCGATCTTGGCCACGACCGTGGACTCGATGCCGTTGCGCCGCAGCACCTGGGCCGTGCCGCCCGTGGAGACGATCTCGAAGCCCAGGTCCGCGAACATCTTCACGGGGATCACCGCGGAGCGCTTGTCCTTGTTGGCCACCGAGACGAACAACCGCCCGGACGTGGGCAGCGGCCCGCCCGCGGCGGCCTGCGCCTTGGCGAACGCGGTGTCGAAGTAGCGGTCGATGCCCATGACCTCACCCGTGGAGCGCATCTCGGGGCCCAGCAGGGAGTCCACCACGGTGCCCTCCGGGGTGCGGAAGCGCGCGAACGGCAGCACGACCTCCTTGACCGCGGTGGGGGTCTGCTCGGGCAGGGTCGTGCCGTCGTAGTCCGCGGGGAGCATCCCCTGCTCGCGCAGCTCGGCCACGGTGCGCCCGGTACCGATCAGCGCGGCGGCCTTGGCCATCTGCACGCCCGTGGCCTTGGACACGAACGGCACCGTGCGCGAGGCCCGCGGGTTGGCCTCGATCACGTAGAGCACATCTGAGGCGAGAGCGAACTGTAGGTTGATCAGACCCTTCACGCCCACGCCGCGCGCAATGGCTTCGGTGGCCTCGCGCACGCGGGAGATCACGTCCGGGCCCAGGGTGATGGGGGGCAGCACGCACGCGGAGTCACCGGAGTGGATCCCGGCCTCCTCGATGTGCTCCATGATCCCGCCCACGTAGCAGTCCTTGCCGTCGTAGAGCGCGTCCACGTCGATCTCGATCGCGTCCTCGAGGAACTTGTCGATCAGGGCCGGGCGGCTCGGGCTGACCTCGGTCGCGTTCTCGAGGTAGGACTTCAGGGACGCCTCGTCGTAGACGATCTCCATCCCGCGCCCCCCGAGCACGTAGGACGGGCGCACCAGCACGGGGTAGCCGATCTCGTGGGCGATCCGGCTGGCCTGCTCGAAGGTGTGGGCCGTGCCGTTCTTGGGCTGGCGCAACCCCGCCTCAGTGAGCACGCGCGCGAACTCCCCGCGGTCCTCGGCCAGGTCGATCGCCTCGGGGGTCGTCCCGAGGATCGGCACGCCCGCGGCCTTGAGGTCAGCCGCGAGCTTGAGCGGGGTCTGCCCGCCGAGCTGCACGAAGACACCGAGCAGCCCACCCGAGCGGCGCTCGGCCTCCACGACCTCCATGACGTCCTCGAACGTGAGCGGTTCGAAGTACAGCCTCGTGGAGATGTCGTAGTCGGTCGAAACGGTCTCCGGGTTGCAGTTGAGCATCACGGTCTCGTACCCGGCCTCGCGCAACACCATGGACGCGTGCACGCACGAGTAGTCGAATTCGATCCCCTGCCCGATCCGGTTGGGCCCGGAACCCAGGATCATGACCGAAGGCTTCTCGTGCGGGGCCACCTCCGTTTCGCGGTCGTAGCTCGAGTAGTGGTACGGGGTGAACGCCTCGAACTCGGCGGCGCACGTGTCCACGGTCTTGTAGACGGGGCGGATGTCCAGCGCGTGGCGCACCCCGCGCACCACCGATTCCTCGAGGTGGACCAGCTCACCGATCTGGGCATCGGAGAAGCCGTGGCGCTTGGCCTCCCGCAGCGTGACCGGGCGCAGGTCCGGGTCCGCGCGCACCAGGTCCGCGGTCTCGTTGAGCAACTGGATCTGGTCCAGGAACCACGGGTCGATCGCCGTGGCCTCGAAGACCTGTTCCACGCTCGCACCCGCGAGAAGGGCCTGCTGCACGTTGCGCAACCGGTGGGTGGTGGTCTCGCGGCACGTCTCCACGAGCCGGGCCACCGTGTTGGGCCCGGGCTCCACGGCCGGGCGGGCGAAGCTGAAGGACGAACCCTTCTGCTCGAGCGAGCGCATGGCCTTCTGCAGCGCCTCGGTGAAGTTGCGCCCGATCGCCATGGCCTCACCCACCGACTTCATGGTCGTGGTCAGCGTGGGGTCCGCGGCCGGGAACTTCTCGAACGCGAAGCGCGGGACCTTCACGACCACGTAGTCCAGGGTGGGCTCGAAGCTCGCGGGGGTCTTCTGCGTGATGTCGTTGGGGATCTCGTCGAGCGTGTACCCCAGGGACAGCTTGGTCGCGATCTTGGCGATCGGGAAGCCCGTGGCCTTGGACGCGAGCGCCGAGGAACGGGAGACGCGCGGGTTCATCTCGATGACCACGATCCGCCCGGTTGCGGGTTCCACCGCGAACTGGATGTTGCACCCGCCTGTGTCCACGCCCACTTCACGGATCACGGCGATCGCGATGTCACGCATGCGCTGGTACTCGCGGTCGGTCAGGGTCAGGGCCGGGGCCACAGTGATCGAATCGCCCGTGTGCACGCCCACCGGGTCCACGTTCTCGATCGAGCACACGACCACCACGTTGTCGTTGGCGTCGCGCATCATCTCGAGCTCGTACTCCTTCCACCCCAGGATGGACTCCTCGAGGAGCACCTCCGAGGTGGGTGAGTACTGGATCCCGGCGCCGGCGATGCGGTGCAGATCGGTCTCGTCGTACGCGAGACCCGAGCCCAATCCGCCCATCGTGAAGGACGGGCGCACGACCATGGGGTAACCGAGCTTCTCGGCGGCGACGAGCGCCTCGTCCATGGAGTGCACGATGATCGAGCGCGCGGACTCCGCGCCGCAGCGTTCGACGACGCCCTTGAAGGCCTCGCGGTCCTCGCCCAGGTTGATCGCGTCCACGTCCGCGCCGATCAGCTCGACGTCGTACTTCTCGAGCACGCCGTTGGCGTCCAGGGCCAGGGCCGTGTTCAGCGCGGTCTGCCCGCCCAGGGTGGGCAGCACGGCGTCGGGACGTTCCTTCGCGATGATCTTCTCGACCGTCTCCGGGGTGATGGGTTCCACGTAGGTGGCGTCCGCGAACTCGGGATCGGTCATGATCGTGGCCGGGTTGGAGTTGACCAGGATCACGCGCAGCCCCTCATCCTTGAGCACGCGCAGGGCCTGGGTCCCGGAGTAGTCGAACTCGGCGGCCTGCCCGATCACGATGGGACCGGAGCCGATCACCAGGACGCTGTTGAGGTCTTGCCTGCGGGGCATTACTTGTCTCCTGCTTCCGGATCGGGGCTCTGACCGGCCCGGTCCATCATGTCGATAAAGCGGTCGAAGAGGTAGGCGGAGTCGTGCGGACCCGCGGCGGCCTCGGGGTGGTATTGCACCGAGAACGCGGGGATGTCCTCGCAGCGCAGTCCTTCCACGACGTCGTCGTTGAGCCCCACGTGGGACACGCTGACTCGCCCGTAGCGTGACTCGGGCGCGGTCACGGGCTCCCCCACGGGCGCGTCCACCGCGAAGCCGTGGTTCTGGGAGGTGATCTCCACCGTGCCCGTGGCGAGGTCCATGACCGGCTGGTTGATCCCGCGGTGGCCGAACGTGAGCTTGTACGTCCCGAAGCCCAGCGCGCGGCCGAGCAGCTGGTTACCGAAGCAGATCCCGAAGAACGGGATGCCCTCGTCCAGCACGCGGCGCAGCAGGGCCACCTGCTCGTCCGCGGTGGCCGGGTCCCCCGGGCCGTTCGAGAAGAACACGCCGTCCGGGTGCAGCGCCTGGACCTGCTCAAAGCTCACGTCCGCGGGCACCACGTGCACACGTACCCCGCGTTCGGCCAGGCGCTGCGGGGTCATGGACTTGATCCCCAGGTCCACCGCGACCACCTCGTGGCGCACCGGGGCGTCCCAGCCGTGTTCGCGCGGCTCCACCACGTAGGTCTCGTCCGTGCTCACGTGCTCGGCGAGCGCGCGGCCCGCCATCCCCGGCTGCTCGGTGACCCGCTGCACGAGCTGGGCCACGGGCTCACCGGCCTGATCGCCGGAGAAGATCCCGGCGCGCATCGCACCCTTGTCGCGCAGGTGGCGGGTCAGCGCGCGGGTGTCCACGCCCTGGATCCCGGTGATGCCCTGCTCGGCGAGCTCCTCGTCCAGGCTGCGCTCGCTGCGCCAGTTGGAGGGCCGGCGGGCGGGGTCACGCACCACGAAGCCGTTGACCCAGATCTTGCGGGATTCCATGTCGTCCAGGTTCACGCCCGTGTTGCCGATGTGCGGGGCGGTCTGGATCACGATCTGCCCCGCGTACGAGGGGTCGGTCAGGGTCTCCTGGTAGCCGGTCATCCCGGTCGCGAAGACCGCTTCGCCGAAGGCCGTCCCGGGGGCACCCCAGGCGCGGCCCTCGAACACCGTGCCGTCCTCGAGGACCATGACGGCCGGTTCGATGCGTGGTGAGTTCATGGCGAACTCCTTTCGTTGAGCGTGCCGGGAGCGTGAGGGCTCCCGGGAATTCGGTTCTCAGGCGTCCAGCAGGGCCGACGCCGCGTCCTCCAGTTGTCGGGATCCCTCACCGGTGCGCGCGCGGAAGCCGGTGTCCACGCGGGTGTCCCCGAGGTCCCAGGTCAGCACCACGAGTCCGTCGCGTTCCACGAACTTGCCGACCATCCCGGACGCGGTGGACACCGCGCGCAGATCCGCCCGTGGAATGAACACGTCCGGGGCGCCCTGGCGGTTGAGGAACACGCCGTCCGGGGCCACGATCGCCTCCGCGTTCGTGCGCACCCCCAGGTCATGCCCCGCGATACGTTCGAGCGGTTGGGCGGTGTAGGTGGTGACCACGTACATCCCGTCCACGCGCGCGGTGGCCCGCTGCAGCAGGTCCCGGGGCGCCTGGGCCGGCGCGGCCAAGCCCGCCTGGCGTCGCACCCGACCCCGCCAACCCCACCGGATCAGGGCGAAGAGCACCACGACGATCAGGATGGTCAACAGGGTGGGTACGAGCTTGTCCGACATGGGCGGCCTTTCGTGGGGGTGGTCAGCGGGTCAGCGGCGTGGCGGGTTCGCCGTCGCGCACCACGGGGTGACCGCGGTAGAACGTGGCGCGCACACCGCCGGGCAGGGTCATCCCCCGGTACGGACTATTGCGGCCCTTGGACGCGTGGATCGTGGGATCCACGGGGGTCTGCCCGCTGGGGTCCCACAGCACGATGTTCGCGGTGGCCCCGGGGGCCAGTTCCTGGCCCTGGTCGGTCAGGCCCAGGATCCGGGCGGGGGTGCGGGACATGATCTGCGCCACGCGCTCCCACCCGATCAACCCGGTGTCCACGAGGGTCGACTGGACCACCGCGAGGGCGGTCTCCAGACCCGTCATGCCGTGGGCCGCGCAGCTCCACTCGCATTCCTTGTCCTCCGCGGTGTGCGGGGCGTGGTCCGTGCCGATCACGTCGATCGTGCCCTCGGCCACGGCACGGCGCAGGTCCTGGACGTCGTCGTCCGTGCGCAGCGGCGGGTTGACCTTGTAGACGGGGTCGAAGGTGCGCACGAGTTCGTCGGTGAGCAACAGGTGGTGCGGGGTGACCTCCGCGGTCACGGCCACGCCGCGCTCCTTGGCCCAGCGCACGATGTCCACGGACCCCTTGGTGGAGAGGTGGCAGATGTGCAGGCGGGAGTCCACGTGCTGGGTCAGCAGCACGTCCCGGGCGATGATCGCCTCCTCGGCCACCGCGGGCCAGCCCGTGAGACCGAGGTCCGCGGAGACCGCGCCCTCGTTCATCTGGGCGCCCTCGGTCAGGCGCGGTTCCTGGGCGTGCTGGGCGATGATCCCCCCGAAGGACTTGACGTACTCGAGGGCCCGGCGCATCAACACGGGGTCGTGGACGCACTTGCCGTCGTCGGAGAACATCCGTACACCCGCGCGAGACTCCGCCATCGCGCGGATCTCGGACAGCTGCGTGCCCTTGAGCCCCACCGTGACCGCGCCCACCGGGTGGACGTCCGCCCAGCCTGCGTCGCGGCCCAGCTGCCACACCTGCTCGACCACGCCGGCGGTGTCCGCCACGGGGTGGGAGTTGGCCATCGCGAACACCGCGGTGAACCCGCCGCGGGCCGCCGCACGCGTTCCGGTCTCCACGGTCTCGGCGTCCTCATGACCCGGTTCGCGCAGGTGGGTGTGCATGTCCACGAGACCCGGAAGGGCCACGGCGCCGGCAGCGTCGATCACGTCCGTGCCCTCGGGCACGTCCAGGGTGCCCACGGGCCCCACGGCGGCGATCACCCCGTCCGTGAGCAACAGGTCCGCGGGCTCACCGCCCTCGGGGCGGGCGTTGCTGATCAGGTAGGAGCTCATGCGGGCCACCTCAGTTCTCACTCGGGTACGGGGAGCTCTCGTCGCCGGAGAGCAATAGGAACAACACGGCCATCCGCACGGCCACACCGTTGGCCACCTGCTCCAACACGGTGGAGCGCGGGGAGTCGGCGGCCTCTGAGGAGATCTCCAGGCCGCGGTTCATGGGCCCGGGATGCATGAACACCGTGGGCGCACCCATGTGCTCGAGGCGCTGCACGCGCTGGGACGTGAGCCCCCAGCCGCGCGTGTACTCGGCCTCGCTCGGGAAGAACGCGGCGTTCATGCGCTCACGCTGCAACCGCAGCATCATCACGGCGTCCGGGGCCTCGGCCAGCACGGCGTCCAGGTCGTAGCCGACCTCGCACGGCCAGTCGTCCATGGCCACGGGGACCAGGGTGGGCGGGGCCACGAGCGTGACGCGTGCGCCCAGGGTCGTGAGCAACCACACGTTGGAGCGGGCCACGCGGGAGTGCAGCACGTCCCCCACGATCACCACGTGCATCCCCTCGAGGTCCATCCCGGTGCTCGCCATGCCCGTGGCCCGCGAGCGCACGCGGCGCAGGGTCATGGCGTCGAGCAGGGCCTGGGTGGGGTGCGCGTGCTTGCCGTCCCCGGCGTTGATCACCGCGGCGTCGATCCACCCGGAGTCCGCGAGCTGCTGCGGGGCGCCGGAGGACGCATGGCGGATCACCACGGCGTCCGCGCTCATGGCCATGAGCGTCTGTGCGGTGTCCTTGAGCGACTCGCCCTTGGACACCGAGGAGCCCTTGGCGGAGAAGTTGATCACGTCCGCGCTGAGCCGTTTGGCCGCGGTCTCGAACGAGATCCGCGTGCGCGTGGAGTCCTCGAAGAACAGGTTGACCACGGTGCGCCCACGCAGGGCGGGCAGTTTCTTGACCGAGCGCGAGGACACGGCGGCCATCTGGTCCGCGGTGTCCAGGATCCGCACTGCCTCGGGGTAGCTCAGCTCGTTGGTCGTCAGCAGGTGCTTCATACGCGCGGTCCCTTCCCGGCGGTACCGGGGGCGCGGGCGACGTCATCGTCGGAGACCACCGGTGAGTCGATGATCACGCAGTCCTCGTGACCCCTCGCGCGCGGCTGGGGATCGGACTCGCGCAGCAGCACGCGGACCTTCTCGTGGGAGGACGTGGGCAGGTTCTTGCCCACGTGATCCGCGCGGATGGGCAGCTCGCGGTGGCCACGGTCCACGAGCACGGCCAGGCGCACCGCGTTGGGGCGTCCCACGTCCACGAGGGCGTCCAGGGCCGCGCGGATCGTGCGCCCCGAGAACAGGACGTCGTCCACGAGCACCAGGGTGCGCCCGTCGATCCCGGAGCCCGGGATCACCGTGGGTTGCGGGGTGCGCGCGGGATGACGCCGCAGGTCGTCGCGGTACATCGTGATGTCGAGCTGACCCGTGCTCTGTTGCGCGTGGAAGTCGGGGTCGATCTGCTCGAGCTTGGCGGCCAACCGCTGGGCCAAGGGGTAGCCGCGACGGGCGATCCCCAGCAGCACGAGACCCCGGGAGCCCTTGTTGGACTCGAGGATCTCGTGGGCGATCCGGGACAGGGCCCGGTCGATGTCGGGTGTCGAGAGAATTACGCGGGACGTCATGCTCCGCGGTGACTGCTCGGCGTGTTCGGGCACGCTCACGTGCCGCCTCCTTCCCCGCCTCACCGGACGGACTTAAAGGGTGCGATCCGTAGTCGAAGCTACCACACGAAAAACCCCGGCCCGTGGCGAGCACGGACCGGGGTGGGTTCAGTCGTCGAGCAGGGAGGGCTTGACCTTCTGCAGCCGCCCCAGCAGCCCGTTGACGAAGCGGGGCGAATCGTCCGTGGACAGCTGCCGGGCCACGGCCACCGCCTCCGCGACGGCCACGCCGTCCGGGATCTCCGAGTTGTACAGCAGCTCCCATGCCCCCACGCGCAGCACGTTGCGGTCCACCGCCGGCATCCGGTCCAGCTCCCAGCCCTGGGAGTAGGTCTCCAGGAACTCGTCGATGTCCTCGCGCCGGTCGTGGACGCCCTCGAGGATGTCCACCGTGTACGGGTTGATGGGCGAGGAGGAGTTCTCCCGCCGCCGCACCAAGGCGTCCCGGACGGATTCGTTACGTTGTTCGGCCTCGAACAGGATCTCGACGGCGCGGATCCGGGCCTTGCTCCGGGCGCCGCTCACTCGTTGACGCGTCCCAGGTAGTCACCGGTGCGAGTGTCGACCTTGACCTTGGTGCCCTGCTCGAGGAACAGCGGGACCTGGATCTGGTAGCCGGTCTCGACCGTGGCGGGCTTGGTGCCGCCCGTGGAGCGGTCACCCTGCAGACCCGGCTCGGTGTAGGTGATCTCGAGCACGACCGACGGCGGCATCTCGATGTACAGGGGCGCGCCCTCGTGCATGGCCACGGTCACGTTCTGGTTCTCGAGCATGAAGTTCGCGGCGTCCCCCACGACGGCGGCCGGCACCGTGATCTGGTCGTACGTGGAGTTGTCCATGAAGACGTAGTCCTCGCCGTCCTGGTACAGGTACTGGTACTCGCTGCGATCCACCGTGGCGGTCTCGATCTTGGCACCGGCATTGAACGTCTTGTCCACCACCTTGCCGCTGGTCACGTTGCGCAGCTTGGTGCGCACGAACGCGCCACCCTTCCCGGGCTTGACGTGCTGGAACTCGATGGTCTGCCAGAGGTTGCCGTCGAGCTTGAGGATGGTGCCGTTCTTGATGTCGTTGCTGGTTGCCACGGTGTCACTTTCTCGTCGGGAACGTCGCCGCACGGCGGCGGGGCGCGTGGAGCCGGACCAGTCTACCGCGTGCGCCCGCTCGCCGTGCCAGCCGAGCAGTGCTCAGGGGCGCGGACGACGGCGCTCGCCGTGCCGTCCGCGCGGGCTCACTCCGCGATCTCCTGGTAGCACGCGAAGAGGATCGCGGGGTCCGGGACCTCCATGATCCGCGGGGCGGCGATCCGGTCCAGCACCACGAAGCGCAACAGGTTGCCGCGGGTCTTCTTGTCCCGCTTCATGACCTCGAGCAACCGGGGCCACTGGTCCGCGCGATACGTCACGGGCAGCCCCAGGGACGTGAGGATCTCGCGGTGCTCGTGCACCACGTCGTCGGACAACGACCCGGCCGCGCGCCCGAGTTCCGCCGCGAAGACCATGCCCACCGACACCGCCGCGCCGTGGCGCCACTGGTAACGCTCGTTGTGCTCGATCGCGTGCCCCAGCGTGTGGCCGTAGTTAAGGTATTCGCGCCGCCCGGATTCCTTCAGGTCCGAGGAGACGACCTCGGCCTTGACCCGGATCCCGCGCTCGATCAGCTCGCGCACCACGGGTGACGCCGCGTCCCGCACCTCCTGCGGGTTCTCCCGGATCAGCTCGAGGATGCGCGGGTCCGCGATGAACCCGCACTTGACCACCTCGGCCATGCCCGTGAGCAGCTCGTTCTGCGGCAGGGTCTGCAACGAGTCCAGATCGCACACGACCGCCGCCGGTGGGTGGAATGCTCCCACGAGGTTCTTGCCCTCGGCGGTGTTGATCCCGGTCTTCCCGCCCACGGCGGCGTCCACCATGCCCAGCAGCGTGGTGGGCAGGTGGATCACGCGCACCCCGCGCAACCACGTGGCGGCCACGAAACCGGCGAGGTCCGTCACGGCGCCGCCGCCCACGGAGACCACGGCGTCCGTGCGCGTGAAGTCCGACTGGCCCATGATCTGCCAGCAGAACGCCGCGACCTCCACGCGCTTGCCCTCCTCAGCGTCCGGGATCTCGGCCACGAAGCTCTGGATCCCGACGGCGGAGAGGTTCTGCTGCACCACGTCACCCGTGGCGCGCAGCGCGCGGGGGTGGATGATGAGCACCTTCTTGACGCGCTCGCCCAGCAGTTCGGGCACGCGGTCCAACAGGCCGTTGCCCACGAGGACGTCGTAGCGGTTGTCGGGACCGCCGTGGACGGGGATGCTGACGGGATCACTCATGCGGTGTGTTCCTTTCCGCGCGGCTGCGCGATCGGTTCGCCCAGCGCGAGGTAGAGCTCACGGGCGATCTGCGCCACGGTGCGCGGCGCGGCGCCGTCGAGCCGGATGGTCGCGAGGCGTTCGAAGGTCTCGCGGCGCTCGGCCATGATCTGGCTCCAGCGGGCCTCGGGATCCGGTTGGAGCATGGGGCGGGTCGTGTTGCCCTTGATCCGCGGACGGACGGTGTCCAGGTCCACCTCCAGGTATGCGACCGTGTGCCCGGCCAGCAGCGGCTGCACGAGCGGGGACATGGGTGCGCCCCCGCCCAGGGAGATCACGCACCCGGCAGTGTCGGGGTCATCGAGCAACTCGGCGACGACCTGCGCCTCGATCCGGCGGAACTCGGCCTCCCCGCGGGCGCGGAACAACCGAGGGATGGGTCCGTAGCGGGACTCGATCACGCGATCGGTGTCCACGTGGGGCAACCCGTAGTGCTCCGCGAGGTGCTGTGCCACGTGGGACTTGCCCGCCGCCATGGGCCCGATCAGCACCACGGGCAGGGCGGGGCGCGTCACGCCAGGTCCCCGCGCACCTCGTCCAGGGCGGCCAGCGCGGCGGGGTCCGCGAGCTCGGGGGACGTGCGCAGGTTGGCGGGGATCCTCGCGAGGTAGGCGTCCTTGTTGCGTACCGTCTCGGTGATCGAGTCGCCGCCGAACTTCTCGAGGGCGGCCTGGGCGAGCACGAGCGCGACCATGGCCTCGGCCACCACGCCGGCCGCGGGTACCGCACACACGTCCGAGCGTTGGTGGTGGGCGCGGGCGGGTTCACCCGTGGCTACGTCCACGGTGTGCAGCGAGCGCGGGACCGTGGCAATGGGCTTCATCGCGGCACGCACGCGCAACAGGTCACCGATCGACATGCCGCCCTCGATGCCGCCGGCGCGATTGGAGACCCGGTGCACGGTCCCGTCGGCAGCCAGCGTCTCGTCGTGGGCCGCGGAGCCCGGGCGCGCGGCGGTACGGAACCCGTCCCCGACCTCCACGCCCTTGATGGCCTGGATGCCCATCAGGGCCCCAGCCAGGCGCGCGTCCAGGCGTCGGTCCCAGTGCACGTACGAGCCGAGTCCCGGGGGCAGGCCCTCGGCGAGCACCTCGACGACGCCGCCCAGGGTTTCCCCCGCCTTGTGCGCCTCGTCCACCGCGGCCACCATGGCCTCGGAGGTCCCGGCGTCGAAGCAGCGCAGCGGGTCGGCATCCAGCGCGGCGACGTCGTCCGGGCCGGGCAGCGCGGCGCCCTCGGGCACCGACACTTCCGCGATCGCGGTCGTGTGGGACACGAGCCGCACCCCGAGGGCCGCGAGGACCTGGGAGGCCACGACACCGAGCGCCACGCGCGTGGCCGTCTCTCGGGCCGACGCCCGTTCGAGCACGGGGCGGGCCTCGGCGAAGTCGTACTTCTGCATGCCGGTGAGGTCCGCGTGACCGGGGCGCGGGCGGGTCAGGGGCGCGTTGCGGGCCCGGCCCTCGAGCACCGCGGGATCCACCGGGTCGGAGCTCATGACGTCCTGCCACTTGGGCCACTCCGTGTTGGCGATCTCGATCGCGACCGGCCCGCCCTGCGTGAGCCCGTGGCGGACCCCGCCCAGGATGCGCACGCGGTCCTGTTCGAATTTCATGCGGGCGCCGCGGCCGTACCCGAGCCGGCGCCGGGCCAGCGCGTCCTGGATCATCCCGGTGGTCAGTTCCACACCGGCGGGGACACCTTCGATGATCCCCACGAGCGCCTCACCGTGTGATTCCCCGGCCGTGAGCCAACGCAACATCTAAACACTCCAGTTCTCGCCCGGGGTCCACGCCCCGCGGTCAATTCGTCTCGCTCGGTCGTGCGCCCCGGCCCGGGCGGCACGCGCGCCGGGTCACGGCGCGAGTCGTGTGGCCTGCGCGATGCGCACGCGCTGCGGGATGCCACGTTCGGGCCGTCCCACCGCGCGACACATGGCCGCGGTCACCCGGTCCTCGTGCGGTGTCGCCGCGAGGGGATCGCCCTGCGTGAACCAGCGGACCTGATCCACGGCCTGGAAGATCAGCATATCGACACCGGGGGCGATCGCGCCCCCCGCGTCCTGCCATGCAGACGCCAGCCGTGAGGGCCACGGGTCGTACGCGGCGTCGAGCAGCACGCCGGACACCGACGGCGCCTGAGCGCGCCACTGCAACGCGAGCTCGTCCGCACCGCGCGGGGGCAGGGTCGCCACGACCACGTCCGCGGTGTGCAGTGCCTTGGCGGCGTGCTCCCACGCCACGGTGCGCACCTCGGTGCCCACCGCCCGCGCCACGGCCTCGAGGGTCCGAGCGCGCGAGGGTGTCCGCACGACGACGTCCACCGTCTCGGCCCCGAGCCCGTGCAGGGCCGCGACGGCCGCGCTGGCGGTGGCCCCTCCGCCGAGCACGACGGCGCGCGGGGTCCCCGGGATCGCGCCGGCCGCGCTCACGGCGGACATGATGCCCATGACATCTGTGTTGTCCGCGACCACGCGTCCGTCGTCCTCGAACGTGAGTGTGTTGGCCACGCCGAGCGCCCGCACGAGCGGGGTGACCCGGTCGGCGTCTCGGGCGGCGAGGGGTTTCAGGGGCATGGTGACCGAGAACCCGCCCCAGTCCCCCGCAGCCCGGGCGCCCGCCCAGAAGGTGTCCCATTCGCCCACGGGCACGTCCCGGCGCGTGTAGTGCGCCGTGAGCCCCAGGGCCTCGTAGGCGGCCGCGTGCAGCACCGGGGACAGAGAGTGGCCCACGGGGTGCCCCAGCACCGCGGCCCGCACGGAGGATCGCGTCATCGCGCGCCCCTCAGGAGCACTTACCGGGGTTGTCCGAGCACCACTGCTGGTACTCCTGCACGTAGCGCTGGTGCTCCTCGTACGTCTTGGAGAACTTGGTCTCACCGGTGTCGAGGTTCACCGTTACCCAGTAGTAGTAGTCGTTCTTCTCGGGGTTCGCCGCTGCGGCGATCGCGTCGTCGCTCGGGGACCCGATGGGACCCACGGGCAGGCCCGGGTTCGCGTACGTGTTGTACGGATTGGACTTGTCCCGCTTCTCCTCGTCAGTAAGGTGCACGGTGGTCTTGCCGAGCCCGTAGGTCACGGAGGCATCCGACTGGATGAAGCCGCTGGTCTCGCCGTTCGGGTTGTTGATCCGGTTCTCGATCGCCCCGGCCACGGAACGGTAGACCTGCGGCGTGCCCTCGAACTCCACGATGGAGCCGATCGTGAGCACCTCGAACCAGCGGTCCTCGGGGACGTTGTTCTTGGACAGCGTGTCCTTGGTCCGGTCCACCATTTCCTGCAGGATCTGCTCCGCGGTGGCGTCGAGCGGGAAGTGGTACTCCCCCGGGTGCAGCCAGCCCTCCAGGTCGGGGAAGCGGTCCGGGATGCCGAACTTGGCCTTGTCCGTGGCGAACTTCTCGAACTCGGACTTGTCGATCCCGGTGGCCTGGCTCAGGGCCGCGAACGTGTCCCCCTTGCGCTGGGTCTTGGGGATGGCCGCATAGTGGGTGGCCTCCCCCCGTTCCATGAGGGCGTCGATGGCGGCGTCGGAGCTCATGCGGGTCTTGAGCTGGTACTCCCCGGGCTGGATGAACTGCTCTGGGTAGCGCTGCTGGAACGTGGAGACGAAGTGGGAGGCGTTGGCCACGATGTCCTGCGCCTGCAGGTCCTGGGCGATCTGTCCCGTGGAACTGCCGTCCGCCACGGAGAACGTGACGTCCTGGTCCCCGGAACCGTGGTAGTCCTTGCGTTCGAACAGACCGAACGCGGACCCCAGGACGGCCACGACCACGACCAGAGCCGCGATGAACAGCGCGATCGCCGTGGCCAGGGACGCGCGCGAACGGACCTTGCGGCGCTGCCGCTGTTCCGGGGTCACGTCGTGGTGCTCGAAGGCCCCCGCCAGGCGGGATTCCCCCGCGTCGTTCGAAGAGGTCAACACGTCACCGTCGGACCGGTGGCCCTGTCCGTCACCGGTGCCGGTCTCCCGCGGCTCTCTGCTCACGAATTCTCTCCGTCCGCCGTTCATGGTGCACATGTGGGGTGCTGCGGGCCAGGATCACCGCCCGCACGGTCAACTCTAATCAGCAGCCCGGTCCGGGACGGGTTCGCCCGGTTCCGTACCGGTCCGCCGCCCCTGGTCCACCGCCGTCTGCAGGAACGTCACCGCGGCGGCCTGATCGACCCTGTCCATGTGATGACGTCGTGACACACCCGAGTCCGACAGCGACCGGTGCGCGCTCACCGTGGACAACCGCTCGTCCACCAGGCGCACCGCTGTGGCGCACCCCCGTGAGCCTAACCGACGAACCAGTGAGGCCGCGTAATCACGAGCCATCCGCGTCGAGGCATTCTCACCGCCGTCGAGGCTGCGCGGCAGCCCCACGTAGACGGTCACCACGTCCCGTTCCTCGCACAACCGGGTGATGATCTTCACATCGAAGGCCTTACGGGGGTTGCTGTCCCGCCCGAGGGTGTCGTGCGGGGTCGCGAGCACGGCGTCGGGGTCGGTCAGGGCGATACCGACCCTGACCGTCCCCACGTCCACGCCCATGCGCACACCGCGTGCGAAGGGTTGCGGCATCAGCCCGCCGTGGCCAGGATCTGCTCGCGGATCCCGGCCAGCGCATCGGGGATGCGGGCCGGGTCGGAACCGCCGCCCTGGGCCACGTCCGGCTTTCCGCCCCCGCCACCACCGAGCGCGGTCGCTGCGGTGCGCACGAGCTGGCCCGCGGCCAGGCCGGCGTCGCGAGCGGCGTCGTTGACGGCGACGACGACGAGCGGGCGCCCGTTCGCGACACCGGTCACCGCGGCCACGGCGGCGTCGGATCCCAGACGGGCGCGCAGGTCGAGCGCGAGGGTGCGCAGGGCGTCCGCCGAGGCGATCTCACCGGCGTCGTGCAGGACGGCGCGCACGGAGCCCACGGTCTGCGCGTCCTGCGCGAGCTGGCCGGCCTGCGCCTGCAGCTGCTGCTGGCGCAGCCCCGCGAGCTGGCGCTCGGTCTCCTTGAGCTTCTCGAGCGTCGCGGCGAGGCGCTCGGGCAGTTCGGCGCTGGACTGGACCTTGAGCATGCCCGTGAGCTGGTTGACCAGGGTGCGCTCGGCGGCCAGGTGGTTGAACGAATTCAACCCCACGAGCGACTCCACACGGCGGTTGCCCGAGCCCACGGACTGCTCCGAGACCAGGGACAGCGAGCCGAGCTGGGACGTGGAGCCCACGTGCGTGCCACCGCACAGTTCACGTGACCACGGGCCGTTCATCTCGACCACGCGCACCTCGTCCCCGTACTTCTCACCGAACAGGGACATCGCCCCGAGCTTTTTGGCCTCGGCGAGCGGCATCTCGCGGGTCACGACCTCGAAGTCGTCCCGGATCGCGGTGTTGGCGATCTGTTCGATCTCCTGCACCTGGGACGGCGTGAGGGCCTCCCCGTGGGAGAAGTCGAAGCGCAGGTAACCCTCCTTGTTGAACGACCCGCGCTGGACGGCGTCGGGACCCAACACGTCGTGCAGCGCCGCGTGGATCACGTGCGTGCCCGAGTGGGCGGCCTCGCCGTCGTGACGGCGCCGCGAGTCCACGCGCGCGGTGACCTCGTCACCCGTGACGACCTGGCCCGCGGCCACGGTGACCCGGTGCACGGACAGTCCCTTGACGGGTTGCTGGACGTCCTCCACGATCAGGCGCAGCCCGTCCGCGGAGTCGATCACGCCGGTGTCGGCGGCCTGGCCACCAGACTCGGCGTAGAACGGCGTGGCCTCGAGTACGACCTCCACGCGCGCGCCCTCGCTCGCCGCGGGCACCGGGACACCGTCGGCGAGGATCGCGCGCACGGTCGTGGGGGTCACGAGCTCGGTGTAGCCCGTGAACCGGCTGCCGTGGTCGTCCAACAGGCGGCGCAGTTCGGACAGGTCCGCCATGGCGCCCTTCTTGGCGCGCGCGTCCTGCTGGGCCCGCTCACGCTGCTCGGCCATGAGCTCACGGAAGGCCCGCTCGTCCACGGCCACGCCCGCCTCGCCGGCCATCTCCAGGGTCAGGTCGATGGGGAAACCGAACGTGTCGTGCAGCGCGAACGCGTCCGCGCCGCTTAGTGCGCGCTTCTCGCCCTTGGCGAGCTCCACGGCGTGCTCGAGGCGGGTGGTGCCCGACTCGATGGTCTTGAGGAACGCGCGTTCCTCGGCGTACGCGATCTTGGAGATCCGTTCGAAGTCATCCGCGACCACGGGGTAGACGCCCTTCATCGCGTCGCGAGAGCGCGGCAGCAGCACGGGCAGACAAGGGTCCGTCACCCCGAGCAGGCGCATCGCGCGCACCGCGCGGCGCAACAAGCGGCGCAGGATGTACCCGCGGCCCTCGTTGCCCGGCGTGACACCGTCCGCGATCAGCATGAGCGAGGAGCGCACGTGGTCGGCGACGACGCGCATGCGGACGTCGTCCTCGTAGCCCTGCTCCCCCGGCTTCTCCGCGCCGCGGTAGGCGCGACCGGACAGTTCGGCGGCGGCGTCGAGCACGGGGCGGACCTGGTCCGTCTCGTAGAAGTTCTCCACGCCCTGCAGCAGCATGGCCATTCGCTCCACGCCGAGACCGGTGTCGATGTTCTTCTGGGGCAGGTCCCCCAGGATCTCGTAGTCCTTGCCGTTGCCCTCGCCACGCTGGTACTGCATGAACACGAGGTTCCAGATCTCGATGAACCGCTCGTCGTCCACGGCCGGACCGCCGTCCTGGCCGTAGCGCGGACCGCGGTCGTAGAAGATCTCGGAGTCGGGACCCGCGGGGCCCGGCTGGCCGGTGTCCCAGTAGTTCTCGTCCCGGCCCATGCGCTGGATCCGCTCGGCGGGCAACCCCACGGTGTCGTGCCACAGGTCGTAGGACTCCTGGTCCCCCTCGTACACGGTGACCCACAACCGCTCCGGGTCCAGCCCGAAGCCGCCGTCCTCGAGCGAGGAGGTCAGCAGCTCCCACGCCATGGGGATCGCGCCGGACTTGAAGTAGTCACCGAAGGAGAAGTTCCCGGCCATCTGGAAGAACGTGCCGTGCCGGGCGGTCTTGCCGACCTCGTCGATGTCGAGGGTGCGGATACACTTCTGCACCGAGGTGGCCCGCGAGTACGGGGGCGTCTCCTGGCCCAGGAAGTACGGGATGAACGGGACCATACCGGCAATGGTGAACATGGCTCCGGGCTGCTGCGACACCAGCGAGGCCGAGGGCACCACCTGGTGGCCCTTGCCCTCGAAGTAGCTCAGCCAGCGCTGTGTGATCTCATGGGAGAGCATTACCGGTCATTCCCTTCCGATGGGACGTGTGTGATGATCCGACCCCGGGGGTCGCCCGGTGCGGGGCCCGGTTCGTGGGCGGTGTCCGCCCGCCACGGGGCATCCGGCGGTGGTGCGGCGTGGTGCGGGGCGTCCGGGTGGTTCGCGGTGTGGTCCACGGGCGTGCGCACGCCGAACTTCTCGTGCAGCTCGGCCTCGCGTTCGTTCATCCCCGCGCGCACCCGGGCGGCGAAGTCCTGGAACCGCCGCGCGGCGGTGCGGAAGAGCTCCACGGCGCTCCCGCTCGCGCGGCGTTCGACGGCGCCCTCGGAGCCGTGGCGGGCCACCGCACCCTGGGTGCCGCTCTGCACCTGCCGCCCGATCGCCTCGCGTGCGGCGGGGTCGGAGGCCACGCGTGTGGCCGCTCCGCCCACCACGGCGCCCGCGGCGAGCAGTGCGAGTTTGGACCACAAACCCATGCTCAGCTCCTGGTGTCCGTGGGCCCGGGCGCACGGCCTGCGGCGTGCGCGTCCGTGGACCCGGTGGTCGTGCCGGTCGCTGCGCCACCGGACGCGGCACCGGGCTCGGTATGGGGGCCGGGCCGGGTCTGGGCACCGGCCTGGGGGCTGAACGCGCGGCGCAGCCCGTGGGAGAAGGACGCGACCTTGATCAGCGGCTGCCCCACCGTGGAGGCCACGAGGGAGGACAGTGCGGAGACATTGGCGGAGGCGTCCGAGACGTTGGACGTGATCCCGTCCACCTTCTCGAGCTGGGTGTTGGTGGTGGCCACGGTGCGCGTGACCTCGTCGATCAGCGGGGCGGTGCCGTCGTTGATGGAGCGGATGCTCAGGCGCAGTTCATCGAAGACACGACCTAGCTTGATGATGGGCACCGCGAGCAACCCCACGAGCACCGCGAAGACCAATGCCGCGAGCAATCCGGCGATATCCCCACCGTCCATGGGCGACCACAACTCCGTTCCTACTTCGAGATCAAGGTCGGACCCGCGCGCAAGACCGACCGAAGCGCAACTCTACCCAAGAACCCGGGTGCAACGGGGAATCCGGCGCCACCGGGCCCGGTGTGCCCGTGCGCCGTCGTCCCCGGGACGCGAACAGCCCGCAGCCGAGGGCCGCGGGCTGTTCGCTCGTCACCCGTCACCCGTGACACGGGCGACGGAGGGCACGGAGGATCAGACCATCCGTGCGTAGTACTCCACCACGAGCTGTTCCTCGCAGGTCACGGGGACCTCGGAACGCTGCGGCTTGCGCGTGAGCTTGGCCTGCAGACGGTCGATCGCGACGTCCAGGTAGGCCGGGGTGTCCGGGAGGACATCCTGGTTGGCGCCGGTCGCGGCGATCTGGAACGGGACCATCTTCTCGGAACGCGGGTGCACGTGGACCGTCTGGCCCGGGCGCACGCGGTACGAGGGGCGGTCCACGCGCTGACCGTCCACCATGATGTGGCGGTGCACCACGGCCTGGCGGGCGGCGGCCATCGTGCGGACGAAGCCGGCACGCAGGACAAGGGCGTCAAGACGGGTCTCGAGCAGGGCGATGAGGTTCTCACCGGTCTGACCCTCGACGCGCTTGGCCTCGACGTACGCGCGGTGCATCTGCTTCTCGCGGATGTTGTACTGCGCGCGCAGCCGCTGCTTCTCCATCAGCCGGACCTTGTAGTCGGAGTCCTGCTTGCGGCGGGCCCGGCCGTGCTCACCGGGAGCGTACGGGCGGCGCTCGAAGTACTTCTCGGCCTTCGGCGTCAGCGGGATGCCGAGGGCACGGGACTTGCGCACCTGACGGCGCACACGAACACTGTTGGAGCTGTTGGACACAACTTGCCTTTCATGCGGTTCGACGGCGTACGGGATGGACCCGCGTTCCGTTCTGGGTGGTACTGGCCTCCGGCGCGGGAATCGGTTCCCACGGGAGAGGTGCGGATCAGCCGCAATCCGACGGACCTAGCGTCCGCCGGGCACGCGCGGGATCGTGAGGGTGCCACGGGTCCCGGGAGTGCGCCGACGAGACGTGCCAGCCAACCGTCCACTATAGCCGATTCAGTCCACGTCCTCGTTCACCCAGTCGAACGACTTGGTCACGGCCTTGCCCCAGTTGCGGAACAGCTTCTCCTGCTGCTCACGGTCCCCCTGGGGGCCCCAGCGCTTCTCCTCGGCCCAGTTGCGGGAGATCTCCTCGAGGTCCGCCCAGAAGCCCACGGCGAGACCGGCCGCGTACGCCGCACCCAGGGCCGTGGTCTCAGTGATCTTCGGCCGGATCACGGGCACACCCAGCTGATCCGCCTGGAACTGCATGAGCAGCTCGTTGGCCGTCATGCCACCGTCCACGCGCAGCTCCGTGAGGTCCTGCTTGGAGTCCTTGTTCATGGCCTCGACCACCTCACGGGACTGGTACGCGGTGGCCTCGAGCACGGCACGGGCGATGTGCTCCTTGCGCACGTAACGCGTGAGCCCCACCAGGGCGCCGCGGGCGTCCGGACGCCAGTGCGGTGCGAACAGACCCGAGAACGCGGGGACGAAGTACGCCCCGCCGTTGTCCTCGACCGCGCGCGCGAGCGGCTCGATCTCCTTGGCGTCCTGGATCAGCCCCAGGTTGTCCCGCACCCACTGCACGAGCGAACCCGTGACCGCGATGGAACCCTCCAGCGCGTAGACCGGCTTCTCGCCCTCGATCTGGTAGCACACGGTGGTGATCAATCCGTGCTCGGAACGCACCGGGGTCTCCCCCACGTTCATGAGCAGGAAACTGCCGGTGCCGTAGGTGTTCTTGCCCATGCCGGGTTCGAAACACGTCTGGCCGAACATGGCCGCCTGCTGGTCACCCAGGATGCCAGCGATCGGGACCTGCTTGAGGAACCCGCGGGCGCGGCCCTTGCCGTAGACCTCGCTGCTGCACCGGATCTCCGGGAGCATGGACATGGGCACGCCCACGGTCTCGCACAACTCCTCGTTCCATTCGAGGGTGTCGATGTTCATGAGCAGGGTCCGGGACGCGTTCGTCACGTCCGTGACGTGCACCCCGTCCTCGGAGCCGCCGGTCAAGTTCCACACGAGCCAGCTGTCGGTCGTACCGAAGAGCAGGTCCCCGGCCTCGGCGCGCTCACGGGCGCCCTCCACGTTGTCCAAGATCCACTTGACCTTGGGACCGGCGAAGTAGCTGGCCAGGGGCAGACCCGTGAGCTTGCGGAAGCGTTCCTCCCCGCCGTCCTTGGCGAGTTCGTCTACGATCTCCTGCGTGCGAGTGTCCTGCCACACGATCGCGTTATACACGGGTTCGCCTGTGTTCTTGTCCCACACCACAGTGGTCTCGCGCTGGTTGGTGATACCCACCGCGGCGAGATCGTCCTTGGTCAGCTCGGTCTCTGCGAGCGCGTCCGCGACGCAACGGCGGGTGTTGCGCCAGATCTCCTGTGCATCGTGTTCGACCCACCCGGCACGAGGGAAGATCTGCTGGTGCTCGTACTGGCCCACACCCATGATGGTGCCGGAATGGTCGAAGACAATTGCGCGGGTGCTCGTGGTGCCCTGATCGATGGCCATCACGTACTGGGGATCACCAGAACCTGTGGTCCTGGTACCTCGGGCGGTCTTGGTGGTGTTTGATTTGCTCATGGTGCTCACTCCTTGGGTCGAGGGGCGGAAATCGATGGGGATGCGTTCAGGGGATCAGAAAGCCGCACCCGGGAACAACTGGAAGACACCGCCGGCGAGCAGCGCGCCGAGGATGGGACCCACGATCGGGACCCACGCGTAGCCCCAGTCGCTACCACCCTTACCTCGGATCGGGAGGATCGCGTGGGCGACGCGAGGGCCCAGGTCACGCGCGGGGTTGATCGCGTAGCCGGTGGGGCCGCCGAGGCTCGCACCGATCCCGACCACGAGCAGCGCCACGGCCAGGGGGCCCAGTCCGGAGGGGGTCCCGCCGAACATGAGGATGACGAAGACCAGGACGAACGTGGCGATCACCTCGGTCAGCACGTTCCACCCCGCGGAGCGGATCTCCGGTCCGGTGGAGAACGTGCCCAGCTTGGCGGCCGGGTCCAGCGGCTCGTCGTAGTGCTGCTTGTACGCGATCCAGCAAACCACGGCACCCAGGAAGGCACCCAGGAACTCGGCGGCCAGGTAGACCACGGTCGACGCGGCGGTGATGGCCACCCCCGGCGCGTAGACATCGGCTCCGGAGGCCCAGATGCCGACCGTCACGGCGGGGTTTAGGTGGGCGCCCGATTGCCAGGCGACGTACACGCCGGCGAACACGGCGAGACCCCACCCGAAGCTGATGAGCAACCAGCCGCCGGCATTGCCCTTGGTCTTGCCCAGGAGGTGGTTGGCCACAACACCGACACCCAGAAGGGTCAGCAGTGCGGTGCCCAGGACTTCGGACCAGAACACCGTGCCCAGGGGTACCACTTCCGCCGCCTCCATGGGCAGCATCGCGTTCAAAGTGGTCATGGATTGACTCCTTGCAGTTCGTGTCGTTGTTGGGTGATTTGGACACACCGCCTCCCCATGGCATGAGCCACCGGGAAGCGGTGTCGGCGGGAATGGGACGCCCGCCTACGTCACAGAGTGTTGAGCGAGGGGGCTGCGCTGCGCGCGGCCGCCGCGGAGGCGTCGTCCGTGGTCTGCGCGGCGGCGTCCTCGGCGGCGCACACGGCGCGGTAGGCCTGGATCTCCTGCTCCTTACGGGCGTCGTCCCAGCCCAGTTCGGCGGCGAGCAGATCGGCGACCTCCTCGACCGCGGCCAGACCGTGATCAGGCTGGTCGTAGGACATCCGGGTCCGGGTCTCGAAGACGTCCGAGACGTGCAGGACACCCTCGTGCCGCGCCGCCTGGACCACCTCGGCCCGCAGGTAGGCGGGCGCCGCCGCGAGCGGCCGGGCCAGATCTTCCTGCTCCGCCACGAGGTCCTCGATCTCCGTGATGGCCGATCCGTAGCGGTTCAACAGGTGGTCGACCATGTCGTCGCTCCAGCCGTGGCGTGCGCCGATCCGGTCCGCCTGCCGGGTCATGGGAACGTACCCGTTGGCACCGTGGAGCAGCGTCCGGTCGGTGACCGAGGGCAGGATCTTGGCGCGCTCCTTGCCGAGTGCGAAGTCCACGGCGTCCTGGGCCATGATGCGGTAGGTGGTCAACTTGCCGCCGGCGATCGAGATCAGCCCCGGCGTCGCCTCCGCGACCGTGTGCTCGCGGGAGATCTTGGTGGACGCGGTTTCCGTGCCCTCCTTGACGCCCGGCTGCAGCAACGGCCGCAGACCCGCGTAGGTGCCCATGACGTCGTCCCGGGTCAGGGGCTCGTCCAGGACCACGTTCGCGTGTTCGAGTACGTAGTCGATGTCCGCGGCCGTGGCCACGGGGGCCGAGATGTCCTGCTCGTAGGGGGTGTCCGTGGTGCCGATGATCCAGTAGTGCTCCCACGGGATCACGAACAGCACCGATTTCTCGGTCTGCAGGATCAGGCCCACCTCACCGCGGATCCTGTCCCGGGGCACCACGATGTGGATGCCCTTGGATGCGAGCACCTTGAGGCCCCCGTCCGTGTGGGCCATGTCCTGGGTCTCCTCGGTCCACACGCCGGTGGCCGCGATGACCTTGCGGGCGCGGATCTCGTGCTGCGTGCCGGCCTCCAGGTCCGTGACGCGCGCGCCCACGACGGCGCCGTCGTCGTTCTTGAGGAGTTCCGTGACTCGCGTGCGGGTCGCGGCCAGGGCGCCGTAGCCCACGGCCGTGCGGATGAGCGTCAGCACCAGACGGGCATCGTCCACGCGACCGTCCCAGTACTTGACGGCGCCCACCATGACGCCCGGCTTGATGCTGGGGAACGCCTCCTTCACGCCGCGCTGCGAGAGCTGACGGTGGAAGGGCATGGACGCGACCTTGGAGCCCACGTGGGCCAGGGTGTCGTAGAGACCGACGCCCGCCGTCACGTACGGGCGCTCCCAGAACCGGTGCAGGATCGGGTAGAGGAAGGGGACGGGCTTCACCAGGTGGGGAGCCAGCGTGTAGAGCAGGCGCTCCCGTTCGTGCAGCGCCTCCGTGACGAGCTTGAAGTCGAACTGTTGCAGGTAGCGCAGGCCACCGTGGACCAGCTTGGACGACCAGCGGGACGTCCCTCCCGCCCAGTCCTGGGCCTCCACGATGCCGGTGCGCAGCCCTCGCGTGGCCGCGTCCAGCGCGATGCCGGCCCCCGTGATGCCACCGCCGATCACCAGGACGTCCAACTCGGCCCCTTCGCTCATTTCACGGAGCGCGGCCTGACGGGTCTCGGAATTCAATTGGGTGGCAGTCACAGTATCTTCCTCACTCAATGTCGGTGTGGATGCGGTGTGGCCCGCAGTTCTTGCGGACCACGCTACGCACCGGGATGTGACATACATCCCATTTCGTAGCCGTGCGCACTACCATGTCGCGCCGATGCACGTATGCTCAACCTATTTGCACATGTGTGCACGGGAGGTGAGGGGCGATGCACGACGATTCACTGCTCTACCAAGCCGCGGAACTGTACTTCGTGCAGGACATGACCATGGGTGCCGTGGCCGAGCGGCTGGGGGTCTCACGGTCCACGGTCTCGCGCATGCTGGCGGATGCGAAAGCCAGGGGCATCGTGACGATCACCCTGCGCCCACCCGACACACCCACGGACCGGCTGTCCCGTCGCATCCACGACACGTTCCGGGTCACGGCGCACATCGCGGGGACTCAGCGGGCGTCGCATAGCGGCCAGCGACTCGACGCGGTCTCGCGCTACACCGCACAACTACTCGCGTCGTGGGTCCGGGACGGGACGTCCCTGGGGGTCGCGTGGGGCACCACGACCTCCGCGATCGCCTCTCACGTGCGCCACACCAACGCCCAGGACGTCTCGGTGGTGCAGCTCAACGGGGCCGCCGGGCCGCGGACGGCCGGCACGGATACGTCCGCCCCACTGCTCTCGACGTTGGCGCAGGCCTTTAACGCCGAGCTGTACCCGTTCCCGACCCCCGCTTTCTTCGACTGGGAACAGACCCGGACGCTGCTCTGGCAGGAATCCTCGGTCCGCCGCATCCTCGCGGCCCGGGCGAGTGTTGACCTGGCGGTGTTCAGCGTGGGGGCCTTCCACGGCCCGGTGCTGTCCCAGGTCTACACGGAGGGTCACCTCAGCTCGTCCGAGCTGCGCAGTCTGAACGCGCACCGCGTCGTCGGGGACATCTGCACCGTCTTCATCCGCGAGGACGGCAGTTACTCGGACATCGAGCTGAACCGGCGGGCCTCCGGACCCACCCCCGCGGATCTCGCCAGGATCCCCCGCCGTGTGTGCGTGGTGTCCGGGCGGCACAAGGTGCGCGGCATCGTGGGTGCGCTGCGGTCGGGGGCGGTGACGGACCTGGTGATCGACGACCTGACCGCCAAGGATGTGCTGGACCACGTGGACGGCGCGGGAGCACGGCCCTGACCACGCACCGTCGTAGCCGCGCCCTACGGCCGGGTGTCGCCGCGCACGATGTCGCGCAACCGGATCACGCGCTGCGCCAGGTCCCGTTCGTGGCCGTACCCCGTGGGCCGGTAGTAGTCCTTCCCCACGAGCTCGTCCGGCGGGTACTGCTGGGTGGCCACCGCGTTGGGCGTGTCGTGGGCGTAGACATAGCCCGCGCCGTGGCCGAGCTCGTTCGCGCCCGGGTAGTGCGAGTCCCGCAGGTGCGGGGGCACGGGCCCGGCACGTCCGGCGCGGACGTCCGCGATGGCCTCGTCGATGGCCAGGTACGCGGCGTTCGACTTGGGCGCGGTGGCCAGATGTGCGACGGCCTCGGCGAGCGGGATCCGCCCCTCGGGCATCCCGATCAACTGCACGGCCTGGGCGGCCGCGACCGCGGTCTGCAGCGCCGTGGGGTCCGCGAGACCGATGTCCTCCGACGCGCTGATGATCAACCGGCGCGCGATGAACCGGGGGTCCTCCCCGGCCTCGATCATCCGGGCCAGGTAATGCATCGCGGCGTCCACGTCCGAGCCGCGGATCGATTTGATAAACGCGCTCACGACGTCGTAGTGCTGATCGCCCTGCTTGTCGTAGCGCACCGCCGCGCGGTTGACCGCCTCCTGCGCGTGCTCCAGCGTCACGGTCACGACCGATGCATCGGGGGTTTCGTCCGCTGCCCCGGGCTCGGCCGCGCCGTCGTCCGATACCTCGGCTCCCGAACCCTCCGTGCCCGGGCCCTCGGCCCCGGAACGCGCGGCGCCATCGGCGTCGTCGTCCAACGCCGCCGCGTGGGAGAGCGCGACCGTCGCAGCCGCCTCGAGGGACGTGAGCGCCTTGCGCGCGTCTCCCCCGGAGACGTCCAGCAGGTGCTCGCGCGCCTCCGGACTCAGGACGACGGCACCGTCCATCCCGCGCGGGTCGGTCACCGCGCGGTCGAGCAACTCCCCGATGTCCGGGCGCTCGAGCGGTTGCAGGGTCAGCAGCAGGGAGCGCGAGAGCAGCGGTGCGATCACGGAGAACGAGGGGTTCTCGGTTGTGGCGGCCACGAGGACCACCCACCCGTTCTCGACCCCGGGCAACAGCGCGTCCTGCTGCGCCTTGGTGAACCGGTGGATCTCGTCGAGGAACAGCACCGTGGTCCGCCCGTGCAGGTCGCGCGCGGTCAGCGCCTCGTCCATGACGCGCCGCACGTCCTTGACCCCGGCCGTGACGGCGGACAGCTCCACGAAGGTGGTGTCGTGGCCGCGCGCGATCACGTGCGCGATCGTCGTCTTGCCCGTGCCCGGCGGGCCCCACAGGATGACCGACGACGCCGCGGTCGGTCCCGAGCGCCCCGCGGTCAGTCCGCGCAGGGGCGAGCCGGTGCGCAACAGGTGCTTCTGGCCCACGACCTCGTCCAGGGTGCGGGGGCGCATGCGCACGGCGAGCGGTGCGCGGGAGCGCGCGCGGGACGGGGTCCGATCCCTCGCGTGGGCGGATGGGCCGGACCCGTCCTCGCTCAGGGGATCCGGGACGTCGAACAATGCATCGCTCACGCCCCGACCCTACTGCCCGCCTCGGACACGCACGGGCCGCCGCGGGTTCAGCCGCGACGCGGGCGCTGCAGCTCGTCGCTGTCCACCACGAGGGTCACGGGCCCGTCGTTGACGAGCGAGACCTCCATGTGCGCACCGAACTCCCCGGTTTCCACCGGCAGACCGCGCTCACGTAGCGCCGCCACGAAGGCGTCGAAGAGGGGTTCGCTCACGTCCCCGGGGGCGGCGCGGGACCACGACGGTCGGCGCCCCCTCCGCACGTCCCCGTACAGCGTGAACTGGCTGACCACGAGCACCGGGGCCGAGCGGTCCTCGCACGAGGTCTCTCCCGGCAGGATGCGCAGCCCGGCGATCTTGGCCGCGAGCTGCGCGGCGATCTCCGGGGTGTCCGAGTGGGTGACCCCCACGAGTGCGACGAGTCCGGGGCCGGTGATCTCGCCCGTGCCCCGTTCCCCTACGGCGACACTGGCCCGCGACGCCACCTGTAGCACGATTCTCATGCCCCCAGTCCATCACACTCGCACCCCGGCACCGTCCCACTGCTGACACGGCCCGTCCCATGGGGAAACGGGTTGCCCCGGGAGTGGAACCGGTCGTCCCGCGAGCGCGGCGGGTCACGCAACCGGACCGCGCACGAAAGCTGCGGGGCCACCGACCTCGGGGTGACATCCCGGATCGGCGGCCCCGCAGCGAGTAGCGACGGTGTCACGTGTCGATGGCGTTACTTCGCGTCGCCGCCCTTGTCGGCGGAGGCTGCCTCGCGCGGCGCCTCGGCCTTCTTGGGCTCGGGCTTGGCGTCCACGCCGGCTTCCTTCCGCTGCTGCGCCGTGATGGGCGCAGGCGCGGCGGTCAGGGGGTCGTAGCCGTTGCCGGTCTTGGGGAACGCGATGACGTCCCGGATGGACTCGGTGCCCGCGAGCAGCGCGACCACGCGGTCCCAGCCGAAGGCGATGCCGCCGTGCGGGGGCGCGCCGAACTGGAAGGCGTCCAGCAGGAAGCCGAACTTCTCCCGGGCGTCCTCCTCACTGAGCCCCATCACGCGGAACACGCGGTCCTGCACGTCCCGGCGGTGGATGCGGATGGAACCGCCGCCGATCTCGTTGCCGTTGCACACGATGTCGTACGCGTAGGCCAGCGCGGAGCCGGGGTCCGTGTCGAAGGTGTCCATGAACTCGGGCTTGGGGGACGTGAACGCGTGGTGCACGGCCGTCCACGCACCGGAGCCCACGGCAACGTCGCCGGACTCGACCGCCTCGGACGCGGGCTCGAACAGCGGCGCGTCCACGATCCACACGAAGGCCCAGTCATTCTCGTCGATCAGGCCCACGCGGTGGCCGATCTCCACGCGCGCGGCACCGAGCAGCGCGCGGGAGGTCTTGGCCCCGCCCGCGGCGAAGAACACGCAGTCGCCGGGCTTCGCGCCCACGGCCTCCGCGAGTCCGGCCTTCTCCTCCTCCGAGATGTTCTTGGCCACCGGCCCGGCGATCTCGCCGTCCTCCTTGAACAGCACGTAGGCGAGGCCCTTGGCGCCGCGCTGCTTGGCCCACTCCTGCCACGCGTCGAGCTGGCGGCGGGGCTGGGATGCACCGCCTGGCATGACCACGGCACCCACGTACGGGGCCTGGAACACGCGGAACGGGGTGTCCTTGAAGTACTCGGTGAGCTCCGTGAGCTTCAGGTCGAAGCGCAGGTCCGGCTTGTCGGAGCCGTAGTCGGCCATGGCCTGGGCGTAGGTCATGCGCGGGATGGGGGTCGAGACGTCCACGCCGATCAGAGCCCACAGGGACTTCACGATCTGCTCGCCCAGGGCGATGACATCGTCCTCCTCCACGAAGGAGGCCTCAACGTCCAGCTGGGTGAACTCGGGTTGGCGGTCCGCGCGGAAGTCCTCGTCCCGGTAGCAGCGGGCGATCTGGAAGTACTTCTCGATCCCGCCCACCTGCAGCAGCTGTTTGAACAGCTGCGGGGACTGCGGCAGCGCATACCAGGAGCCCGGGGACAGCCGTGCCGGCACCACGAAGTCACGGGCACCCTCGGGAGTGGAACGGGTGAGGGTGGGGGTCTCCACCTCGGTGAAGCCCTGCTCGTGCAGCAGGGTGCGGGCCACCCGGTTGACCTCGGAACGCAGCCGCATGATGCGGGCGGGCTCCGGGCGGCGCAGGTCCAGGTAGCGGTACTTCAGGCGGGCTTCCTCGCCCACCTCCACGTGCTCGTCGATCTGGAACGGCAGGGGGGCCGCGGTGTTGAGCACGGTGAGCTCATCCACCATGACCTCGACCTCACCGGAGGGCAGGTTGGGGTTCTCGTTGCCCTCGGGGCGGCGCTCCACGGTGCCCGTGACCTGCAGGACGTACTCATTGCGCAGCTGGTGGAACTGCTCCTCGTCACGCACCACGACCTGCGCCACGCCGGAGGCGTCACGCAGGTCCACGAACGCCACGCCGCCGTGGTCGCGGCGCCGGCCGACCCAGCCCGCCAGCGTGACGGTCTGTCCAATGTTCTCGACGGTCAACGTGCCGAGTTCATGCGTTCGCAACAAGTGCATTCACCTTTTCAATCAATGGGATGGTCGGGATCGCGGGCCGGCGGAGCGCGTCGCACCGAGTGCCCGCGGAGCCGCACCGGATCGGGCGCCCCGGAGCAGGGCGTGCTCCCGTCCCCGCGAGTCTACAAGCCGACGCCGCGAGCGCACGGCCGTCGCGCGCGGGCACGCCTCTCGGAGGACAGAGCCGGCGTCAGTCGTCCGTGGTGGCCGCGCGCAGCACCGTGGCGTGCAGGTCCTCGGCGGGCGGCTGCCACGATGCGGGGTCCGCGGCCACCTGCTCGCCCGAGCGGATGTCCTTGACCTCGTGGGTCGGGCTCCCGTCCTCGGCCACCGAGGAGAACCACACGAACGGGATGCCGCGGCGCTCGGCGTAGCGGATCTGCTTGCCGAACTTCTGGGCCGTGGCGGCCACCTCGGTCGCGATCCCGCGAGCGCGCAACTGCCCGGCGACGTCCTGCGCGGCGGACCATGATGCGTCGTCGTTCAGGGCCACGAGCACCGCGGAGGGCACCGAACGGGAGGCCTGGGCCATGGAGCGGGACAGGATTCGGGTGACCAACCGGGTCACACCGATCGACAGGCCCACACCGGGGTAAGTCTTCTTCCCGGAGGACGCGAGGGACTCGTAGCGACCGCCCGAGCACACGGAACCGAGCTGTTCGTGACCCACGAGGACCGTCTCGTACACGGTGCCTGTGTAGTAGTCCAGACCGCGGGCGATGGACAGGTCCGCCACGACCTTGCCGGGGGCGCGGCGGGAGGCCTCCCCCACGACCTCGGCGAGTTCGTTCAGGCCTTCGTCCAGCAGGTTGTTGCTCACACCGAGTTCCCGCACGCGCTCCACGAAGGACGTGTCCTCGGTGCGGATCGCCGCGAGGGACAGCGCGGCCTCCGCCTGCTCGGGCGTGGCACCCACCGTGTCCTGGAGATTCCGGGAGACCTGCTCGGCGCCGATCTTCTCGAGCTTGTCGATCTCACGCAGCACCGCGGGGGCGTCCGTGAGACCCACACCGCGGTAGAAACCCTCGGCGAGCTTGCGGTTGTTGACCCGCAGCACGAACGGCGGGATGGGCAGCTCGGACAGCGCCTCGATCATCACGAGCGCGAGCTCCACGTCGTAGCGGAACGCGAGCGTGCCGTCCCCCACCACATCGATGTCCGCCTGGGTGAACTCGCGCGCCCGGCCCTCCTGGGGGCGCTCGCCGCGCCACACCTTCTGGATCTGGTAGCGGCGGAACGGGAACGTGAGGTAGCCACTGTTCTCCACGACGTAGCGGGCGAACGGCACGGTCAGGTCGAAGTGCAGCGCCAGCGCGTCCTCGCGCGAGGAGTCCTCGTCCTGTTGCAGCCGGGAGACCCCGTAGACCTCCTTGTCGATCTCACCCTTGCGCAGCAACTGCTCCACGGTCTCCACCGCGCGCGTCTCGATCGAGGAGAAGCCGTGGAGTTCGAAGGTCCTGCGCAGGGAGTCCAGCACGTGTTGCTCCACGATCCGTTCCTCCGGGAGCCATTCGGGGAAACCGGACAGAGACGTGGTGCGGGCCATGGGTGGGAACTCCTCGGTAGTGGGTCTCGGGCGGTCCGGGGCTCGGCCTGTGCGCCGTGGAAGCCCCGGGTCGCGAGGCGTCGTCGTACGAGCAACCCCCGGAACCGGGGCATGCGCGAGCGCGGACGGTGTCAGCTGCCAGTCTAAGCCGCGCGGCTCGATAGGATGGCCGGTGTCCACCATGGGAAACCCCACCGCGACGCCCGCAGCTGCGGGCAGCACCGGCGGGGTCGTGCAGAAAGAGTTGTAGCGGTGACAGAACGTCCTGAATCCGACGACCGCCGTCCCGTCCCGGGACCAGCCACCCCCGCGGCGTCCGCGCCCAAGCCCGCGGCGCCGTCGACCCCCAAACCCACCCCGAGCGCGGCACCCGCGCCCGCACCGGCGGCGGCTCAGCCACGTCCCGCGGAGGGCACCCACGCCGCGCTCGCCCCGGCCGATTCCGTGGAACGCGCTCGGGCCTTCGGCCGCGCGGACGAGAACGGCACCGTGTACGTGAGCGTGCAGGGCACCGAGTACGCGTGCGGGCAGTTCCCGGACGCCACGCCGGACGAGGCGCTCGCGTACTTCGCACGCAAGTTCGACGACGCCGAGGCGCAGGTCGCGCTGCTTGAACAGCGCATCGCCGCCAAGGCACCCGCCGGTGACATGCGCAAGACCGTGGACCATGTGCGCGAGCAGGTGGACGCGCACACCATGGTGGGCGATCTCACGGATCTCTCCACGCGCCTGGATACCCTCGAGGACGCGATCAAGGTGGCCCTGAACCGCGAACGCGAGGAGACCAAGGCCGCCAAGGCGCAGCAGCTCGCGCACCGCACCGCGATCGTGGAGGCCGCCGAGGAGGTCGCCGCGCAGGATCCCGCCAAGACGCAGTGGAAGCACTCGTCCGCGCGCATGGCGGAGCTGTTCTCGCAGTGGCAGGACCACCAGCGCTCGGGCGGACGCCTGCCCAAATCGGACGAGGACGCCCTGTGGAAACGCTTCCGCAAGGCCCGCACCACGTTCGACCGGCACCGTAAGGCCTTCTTCTCGTCTCTGGACGAGACCAACGCCAAGGCCAAGCGCGTCAAGGAGGGCCTGATCAAGGAGGCCGAGGCGCTGTCCTCGTCCACCGAGTGGGGTGAGACCGCCGGGAAGTACCGGGAGCTCATGGACCGGTGGAAGGAGGCCCCGCGCGCGTCCCGCAAGGAGGACGACGCCTTGTGGGCCCGGTTCCGCGCCGCCCAGGACGCGTTCTTCTCCGCGCGCACCGCCGCGAACGAGCGGATCGATCAGGAGTACGCGGGCAACCTCACGGTCAAGGAGCAACTGCTCGCCGAGGCCAAGCAGATCCTGCCCGTCAAGGACCTCGACGCCGCCAAGAAGCAGCTCGCGTCCGTCCAGCAGCGCTGGGAGGAGGCCGGTAAGGTCCCGCGCGCCCACATGCGCCGCGTGGAGAACGAACTGCGCGCCGTGGAGGACGCCGTGAAGAAGGCCGAGGACGACCGCTGGCGGCGCACCGACCCCGAGACCAAGGCGCGCTCCAACTCCATGCTGTCCCAGCTGGAGAACAAGATCGCCGATCAGCGCGCTGCCCTCGAGGCCGCCCGTGCGGGTGGCAACACCAAGAGGGCCGCGTCCCTCGAGAAGGACCTGGCCACGAGCGAGCAGTGGCTCGCCACGCTGCAGGCCTCGGCGTCCGAACTGCGCTGATTTTCTGCCGCTGACTGCAGGAACGCCCCCGTCCCCGGTGTGCCGGGACGGGGGCGTTCCACTGGTTCCTAAGGGTGGGGGCGTTCCTCGCCTCGGCGCGCGATGCGTACGGCACCGGCCCGCGCACCGTGGCGTGGGAGCGCGCCGCAGGTCTCGTTCCACGGGCGTTCTCCACAATCGGTGCGCTGCCCTGCCCTTCCGGTTCGCCGTGGGGTGGGATGGGTCCATGACCTCCGTGCTCACCGCTCGCGGCACCACCGCGCCCCTCGTCCTGCTCCCGGGCCACCCGTTCAGCCGCGCCGAACTGAGCGCGATGACCGAGGACGGTTTGTTGCGCCGCGAACTGCTCGACGCCTACGTACCCGCGACCACCGCCCCCACGCTCCAGTTGCGAGCCACGGTGGTGAGCAGGGTCGTGCCCGGGCACCTGCAACGGCGGGGTGTGCTGGGGCGGCTCGGAGCCGCGTGGTTCTACCGCTGCGCACCCGAGCCCTCGCCCGTGACGATCCTCGTGGACAAGTCCGCGCGCACGACCACCACGGTGCCGCCGGGCCTCGTGATCCACCAGACGGGGTTCGCGCCGCGGGACCTCGTGGTCCACCACGGCATCACACTGACCACTCCCCTGCGCACCGCCGTGGACCTCGCGATACACGTCACCGGCCCGGCCGGCGACGCCGCTCTGCTCGCCCTACTGAGCGCACCGCGCCTGCACTGCTCACCGCAGCACCTGCTCGCCGAACTCGAGGCCCTGGCAAAGCTGCCGGGGCGCCGGGTCGCGATCGCTCGCGTCCGCAAGCTCGCACGGGCGCTCGAGGCCGGACGCGCGGGCGGACCCGTCAGGAGTTGACCGGGCGGTGTCCCGAGGTGCGGTAGACGTCGTAGACGCCGTCGATCCGGCGCACCTGGTTGAGCACGTGGTCCAGGTAGCGGGTGTCCCCCATCTCGAACGAGAACCGGGAGATCGCCAACCGGGACCGCGAGGTGTGCACCTGGGCCGAGAGGATGTTCACGTGGTTCTCCGACAGCGCCTTGGTCACGTCGTAGAGCAGGGACTTGCGGTCGAGGGCCTCCACCTGGATCTCCACGAGGAACAGGGAGGACTGGGTGGGCGCCCAGGAGACGTCCTTGATCCGGTCGTCGTCCTCCGGGATGACCCGCATGTTGGCGCAGTCCTTGCGGTGCACTGAGATCCCGGACCCGCGCGTGACGAAACCCACGATCTTGTCCGGGGGCACCGGGGTGCAGCACCGGGCGATCTTGACGTAGACGTCCGAGGCCCCCTGCACGAGCACACCCGCGTCCAAGACGCCGGGGCGCACGGGGTGGGTCACCCGCGTGGTCTCGGCGAGGTCCTCCTCGGTGCCCTCGGCCCCGCCCAGGTGTTGCAACAACTTGTCGACGACCTGGTGGGCGCCCACGGCGTCCGAACCGATGGCTTCGTAGAGCGCCGCCACGTCGCCGCGGTTGAAGTCCTGGGCCACCGCGAGCAGTGCTTCGCTCGTGACCGTGCGCTGCAGCGGGAGGTGGTGTTTGCGCAGCGCCCGGGTGAGCTGGTCCTTGCCCCGCTCGATCGCTTCCTCGCGGCGTTCCTTGGAGAACCACTGCCGGATCTTGGTGCGCGCCCGCGGGGAGCCCACGAACTTGAGCCAGTCCTGGGACGGAGCGGCCTGTTCCGACTTGGACGTGAGGATCTCCACGCGGTCCCCGTGCTGCAGCCGGGAAGACAGCGGGGCGAGCTTGCCGTTGACGCGCGCGCCGATCGTGCGGTTGCCCACCTCGGTGTGCACCGCGTACGCGAAGTCCACCGGCGTGGACCCCGTGGGCAGGGCCATGACCGCGCCCTTGGGCGTGAACACGTACACCTCGGCGGTGTTGATCTGATAGCGCAGCGAGTCCAGGAAGTCCGAGGAGTCCTTGGCCTCCTCCTGCCACGACACCAGGGAGCTGAGCCAGTTCAGCTCACCCTCCTTGGCCTTGGGGGTCGCGGAGTTCGCCTGGTTGACCTTGTCCTTGTACTTCCAGTGCGCGGCCACGCCGTACTCGGCGCGGCGGTGCATCTCGTGGGTGCGGATCTGGATCTCCACGGGACGCCCCGCGGGCCCGATCACCGTGGTGTGCAAGGACTGGTACATATTGAACTTCGGCATGGCGATGTAGTCCTTGAATCGCCCGGGCAGCGGCCGCCACTTGGCATGCAGCACGCCCAACGCCGCGTAGCATTCGCGCACGGAGTTCACGAGCACGCGCGCGGCCTGCAGGTCGTGGATCTCGTCGAAGTCCTTACCCCGCACGATCATCTTCTGGTAGATCGAGTAGTAGTGCTTCGGCCGGCCCGTGATGGTGGCCTCGATGCCGGAGGCGCCCAGCGCCTCGGCGATCTGACCCCGGATCTCCGCGAGGTGACGCTCGCGCTCGGGGGTGCGTTCCCCCACCATGCGCACGATCTCCTCGTAGACCTTGGGGTGCAGGGCCGCGAAGGACAGGTCCTCGAGCTCCCACTTGATCGTGTTCATGCCCAGTCGGTGGGCCAGCGGCGCGAAGATCTCAAGGGTCTCGCGCGCCTTGCGCCCGGAGGACTCGGAGGACACGAAGCGCCACGTCCGGGCGTTGTGCAAACGGTCCGCGAGTTTGATGACCAACACGCGGATGTCCTTGGCCATGGCCACGATCATCTTGCGCACGGTCTCCGCCTGCGCGTTCTCCCCGTATTGGATCTTGTCCAGCTTGGTCACGCCGTCCACGAGCGCGGCGACCTCCTCGCCGAACTCCTCGCGCACCTGCTGGAGAGTGTAGGACGTGTCCTCCACGGTGTCGTGCAGTAGACCGGCCACGAGCGTGGCACCGGTCATCCCGAGTTCCGCGAGGATCGTGGTCACGGCCACCGGGTGGGTGATGTACGGGTCCCCGGACTTGCGCTTTTGTCCCTCGTGGTGGGTGTCCGCGACCGTGAAGGCCCGCTCCAGGACCGAGAGGTCCTCCTCGGGATGCGTGTTCTGCACCGTGCGCAGCAGGGGCACCAGGATGGGCGAGCTCGGGACCGATTCACCGCTGAGCACCGAGAGGGTCGAGCGGGTGCGTTCACTGCGCCCCGGGAAGACCGCCCGCCCGAACACGGGCCGAGAGGCGGGTAGGACGAAATGGGTGCCCCCGAAGTCACCGCGCGCGACACTCGGGCGAGCGGGCGGGGCGGCATTGGGGCGGGACGCCTCTTGAGCGGAGGGCGCGCCGGAGGACGTGACCGCGGAGCCCACGGGTGCCTGGGCACCACCGTTCTCGGACTGGCTGGACATGATCCGTGGCCTCCTCATCGTCGCCGCGACCGCGGGAAGCCGGACATGAGCCCCCGCGGGCTGATGTCCCAGTCTAAGCCCGCGCCGACACGCCGCGGACAACGGTGCGGATGTGCCGCGGACACGGTACGGACGCGCCGCGGACGCAGTGCTCACGTGCCGCGGACGGGGTCCTGAGTGACGTCGCCGCCCGCACCGTTCGGTCACAGCGCTCGTGGCCGGTCACGCCATGCGCGACCGGCCACGAGTGCGAGGTGTCGCGTCAGACCTCGACGGGATCCGCGCTCACCGGAGGGGCCTCGCCCGTGCGGTGCTCGAGCACCCGGCGGGTCTGCTCCCGCACGCCGGCTTCGCGCTCGCGCAACCACGAGTACAGGGGCGCGGCCACGAACAGCGTGGCGAGCGTGCCCACGATGATGCCCACGAACAGGGACAGCGAGAGGTCCTTCAACGTTCCGGCCCCGAGCAGGTACGCACCGATGAACAGGATGGACCCCACGGGGAGGATGCCCACCACGGACGTGTTGATCGAGCGCACGAGCGTCTGGTTCACGGCCAGGTTGACCTGTTCCCCGAACGTGCGTTTCCTGCGTTCCTCCGGGGCGCTGCCGCCCACGAGCCCCGCGGTGTTCTCACGCACCTTGTCGAAGACCACCACGGAGTCGTAGAGCGAGTAGGACAGCACCGTAAGGAAGCCGATCACCGCGGAGGGGGTGATCTCGAAGCCCACCAGGGAGTACACACCCGCGGTGATGACGATCGTGAAGAGCATGGCCGCGATCGCGGCCACGGACATCTTCCACGTGCGGAAGTACAGCGCCATGAGTGCGAGCGCGAGCACCACGAAGATCACGAGCCCCCACAGGGCCTGTCGGGTGACACCCTGGCCCCACGTGGGTCCCACGAAGTTGGAGGTCACCTGGTCCTCGCCCACGCCGTAGGCGTCCTGCAACTTGTTCTTCAGGGTCAGGGTCTGGTCGTCGTCGAGCTGCTGGGTCTGCACCCGCACGGTACCCGGGGCGATGTTCGTCACGGTCGCCTCGTGGGCACCGGGGGTCTCGGCGACCGCCCGCTCGCCCAGGGAGACGTCCGTGGTGGGCACGTCCGAGACCGTGAACTCGGAGCCGCCCGTGAAGTCGATCCCCAGGTTGAACCCGCCCTTGATCACGGGGATCAGCACGGAGATCACCACGAGGGCCAGGCTCACGGCGAGCCACGGTCCCCGCTTCTGGACGAAGGGGTAGGACCTGCGCCCGCTGTGCAGGTCATTGCCGAAACGCGCGAGTCGGTTGCTCATCGCTGGGTCTCCTCGGAATCGGGACGGGCGGTGGCCGCGGTGGAGCCGACGGACGCGTTCCCGTGGGCTCCGGCGGTGGACGACGGCGCTGCGCTCGCCTGCTGTGCTGCGCGGCGTCGTCGTTCGGCGATCGTGAGACCGTCACCGTCCTCGGGGCTGCGCAGCCGGCCGGCGCCGCGGTAGAGCGGGACGGCGTCGAGCGCTTCGGGGTCCAGACCGGAGTGCCGCGCGCCGTTGCCGAAGTAGCGCGTGCGTGCGAGCAACACCATGATCGGGTGGGTGAACAGGAACACGACCAGCAGGTCCGCGATCGCGGTGAGACCGAGCGTGAACGCGAAGCCGCGCACATTGCCCACGGCCACGAAGTAGAGCACCACGGCGGCCAACAGGTTCACGGCCTTGGACGCGAGCACCGTCTGGCGCGCGCGTTGCCAGCCGTGGTCCACGGCGGCCGGGATCGTACGCCCGGCGCGGATCTCGTCACGGATGCGTTCGAAGTACACGATGAACGAGTCCGCGGTCTGACCGATCGCCACCACGAGACCCGCGACGCCGGCCAGGGACAGCCGGTAGTTCGCGCCCCACCCCAGCAGGGTGATGGCCAGGTAGGTCACGACACCGGCCACGACGAGTGAGGCGATGGTCACGAGACCCAACCAGCGGTACTGGAACAGCGAGTAGATGCACACGAGCGCCAGACCGATCAGCCCCGCGATGATGCCCATCCGCAACTGGTTACTGCCCAGGGTTGCGGAGATCTGCTGCTCGGAGTCGATCGAGAAGGACACCGGCAACGCACCGTACTTCAACTGCTCGGACAGGAACTTGGCCTCGTCCTCGGTGAAGTTGCCGGTGATCTGCGCACGACCGTCCGTGATCACGGCGTTCATGGTCGGCGCGGAGACCACGGAACCGTCCAGCACGATCGCGAACCGGTTGCGTGCACCGTTCTGTCCACCCTGGCCGAGTCCGTAGAGCCGTTCGGAAAGTTCCTTGAAGGTCTGCGTGCCCTCGTCGTTGAACTGCAGGTTCACGGCGAACCCGCCCGTCGCGTGGCCCTGGGAGTTGGACGCCTGGGCGTAGGACGCCGTGGCGATGTCCGTGCCGGGGATCTCGACGGGGCCCAGGATGAACTTGGCGTTGCTCAGCGGATCGCAGGCCACGATCGCCTTGTCCTGCGGCTGGGAGGCGCGCTCCTCCTGGGGCCGCGGCGCGCTGCAGTCGAGCGCCTCGTACCTGGCGAAGAGATCCCGCGTGACCCACTTGGGGTCGGACGAGTTCTCGGGCTCACCCTCCGGTTGGGGGATCGACGTGGGGTCGGTGCGCTGGTTCTCCGGGGTGGCCGCGCCGGCGCCTGAGACGATCACGGGACGGAACGCCATCTGCGCGGAGGTCTGGATCAGCTCACGCGTCTCGGACGAGGGCACACCGGGCATCGACACCACGATGTTGCGCCCGGACTGCGTGGTGATCTCCGCCTCGGAGACACCCGTACCGTCCACGCGCTGGCGGATGATCTCGACTGCCTGGTCGAGCTGCTCCTGGGAGATGTCCTGACCGGAGTTTTCCCCCTGCAGCGTGGGCGAGAGCACCATCTGCGTGCCACCCTCGAGATCCAGCGCCAGTTTGGGCGCCCACCCGGTGCGGTCGGTCGTCACACCGTAGACGAGCACCCCGGCGAGGATCGCGATCACCGCTGCAAGGGCCACCAGTGCCTTGCGCGCCGCCGACGCGGCCGCTCCGGAGCGGGGGCGCCGCTTCGCGGTACCCGTCCCGTTCCGACCGGACGTGCCGTTCGCCGCTGCGGTCCCGTTCCCGGGGGTCCCCTCCGACGTGCTGGAGGCCCTGGTGCGCCGCCAACGGGACCCGCCACGCGATCCCGGGGTCTGCGCCTTCTTCTCTGCTGCCATTGGTGTCCTTCAACGTGTCCTCGACCGGGGCCGCGGCCCGGTCGACACATGAGAAACGGGCCGAGGTCCTCGGCCCGTGTCCCGGTGGGGGGGGGAATCAGGTAGTGGGGTTACCGCGATCGTCGCGGTCGCGGGCGTCGCGCCAGGCCCGTTGCGAGGCATCCGGGGCCGACGCGCCCGGTGTGGTGCCGGGCTGGGCGGCGCCGCGCTGGGTAGGGCCCTGCTCGCCGGCGGCCGTGGAACCGTCCACGGGGTCGACCGGGTCGACGCGATGCGCAGAACCGGCCGCCTCGGGGGTACCGGCCTGCACGGACTCCGCCTCGACCACGCCGGGGGCGGCGGTGGCCGCGGACTCGGCGGGCAGCTCGTCCACCACGGTGGTCACGGTCTGGGAGTGCACCGTGACGAGCTGGCCCGGGGAGACCTCCAGGACTGCCTTGTTGTTCTCTCGGTCCATGTCCCGCAGGGTGCCGTAGAGACCGAAGCTCGTCATCACGCGCGTGCCCGGCTCCATGGTGGCCTGCTTGGCCTTCATCTGGGCCTGGGCCTTCTTCTGTCGGCGCATGGGCAGCCACAGCAGCAGGACCATGACCACGAGCATCACGGGCAGGAACCATGCGGTTCCGGCGCCGCCACCGGCAGCGTCCTGGGTCTGAGCGAGGATGGTCACGAAGGATCCGTTCTGTCGAGGTGCACGTACAGCGCGACCGGGCACGACTGCGCAGGGGTGCGAAGGTCCCGGCCGATCCTCCCCAGCTTAGGGGATGGATCTGGTCACGTGCTGGACGGATCCTCCGAGTCCGGTTCGGTGGCGAGCGCGGTTTTTAGCGCCGGGTCCTTGAACGCAGCGTGCTCGGGGACGTCGAGTCCCAGGTGCTCCCACGCCGCGGCCATGGCGATCCGCCCGCGCGGGGTGCGACCGAGCAGGCCCTCGCGGACCAGGAATGGTTCCGCGACGGTCTCGACCGTCTCGGTCTCCTCCCCCACGGCGATCGCCAGGGTGGACAACCCCACAGGGCCGCCGTTGAACTTGTTCACCAGGGCCGAGAGCACGTTGCGGTCCAAGCGGTCCAGACCCCGGGCGTCCACCTCATACATGTCGAGTGCGGATCCGGCGGCCCGCGCGTCGATGCGCTCCACGCCGTGCACGAGCGCCCAGTCCCGCACGCGCCGCAGCAGTCGGTTGGCGATACGAGGGGTGCCGCGTGAGCGCGATGCGACCTCCGTGAACGCCTCGCTCGTCATGGTGAGGTCAAGCAGCCCTGCCGAACGGCGCAGCACGAGCTCGAGTTCCTCGACGGAGTAGAACTCCAGGTGACCCGTGAAGCCGAACCGGTCGCGCAGTGGCCCGGGCAGCAGCCCCGCGCGGGTGGTGGCACCCACGAGCGTGAACGGGGGCAGGTCCAGTGGGATGGACGTGGCACCGGCGCCCTTGCCCACCACGATGTCCACGCGGAAGTCCTCCATGGCCATGTACAGCATTTCCTCCGCGGGCCGGGACATCCGGTGGATCTCGTCCAGGAACAGCACCTCCCCGTGGGTCAGGGAGGACAGGATGGCCGCGAGGTCACCGGCGTGCTGGATCGCGGGACCGGACGAGATCCGCAGGGGGACATCCAGCTCCTGCGCGATGATCATGGCCAGGGTCGTCTTGCCGAGGCCCGGGGGCCCGGACAGCAGCACGTGGTCCGCGGTGCGCCCGCGCAGCTTGGAGGCCTCGAGCACGAGGGACAGCTGTGCCCGCACCCGTTTCTGCCCCACGAAGTCGTGCAGGGTCCCCGGGCGCAGGGACGCCTCGAGCTGCTGGTCGTCGTAGTCGCCCTCGGCGCCCACGAGACGTTGTGGGCCCACCGATCCACGTTCCTCCACGGCCATGCTCACCGCCCCCTGGTCCGCGTGTGGGACGTGGCCTTGGCGGTGCCGAGCCAGGACAGCACGGCGCGCAGGATCTCGGCCACGTTGGCGGACTCCGCCAGTTCCGGCTGGGTCTCGAGGGCGTCGTCGATCCCGCGGGCCGCGTCCTTCTCGCTCCAGCCCAGACCCGTGAGAGCGTCCACGACCTGCTCACGCCACACCTGCATGCCGGGCTGTGCGCTCTGCTGCGGCGCGGGGTCCGGCAGGACGAGCTTGTCCGCAAGTTCCAGGACGATGCGCCGCGCGGACTTCGGTCCGATCCCGGGGACGGCCGTGAAGGCCTTGTCGTCGCCGGCGGCGATCGCGCGCCGGGCGTCGTCGGGCCCGAGGACAGAGACCGCGGCGAGCGCGGTGCGCGGGCCCACCCCGGAGACCCCGAGCATGACGGAGAAGATCTCCTTCTCGTCCGCCTGGGCGAAACCGAACAGCACCGGCGCCTCGTCCTTGCGGGCGATGTACGCGGTGTGCAGGTGCGCGGTGGCACCGACCCGCAGCCCGGCGAGCGTGCGGGGGCTCGCGTTGACCTCGATGCCGAAGCCCGAGACCTCCACCACGGCGAGCGTGGCCCCCACGAAGCGCACCTCACCGGTTATCGAGGCGATCACGGTGCCCCTCCCCTCCCACGGCCGCCGGCCGAGAACATCGGTGTGTCCGAACGCGCCGCGACCTGGGGGCAGGACGTGGTGCGCCGTTCGAACACGTGTACGAATTCCTGCCCGTCACTGTACCAAGCGTCGGGGACACCCAGAACGTGTGCTCCCGCTCGTGAGGCGGGCCCGCAACGGGAGGCTCAGGACACCCGGCCGCGCCGCCCGCGGGTACCGGTCGCTGCGCCCGGCGCGCGGGGCGCAGTGGCACCGGGGGCTCGCGACGCGGTCTCGGCGCGTCGCCACGCCTGCTGCGCCGGAGTCAGTGCGGCACCCCGGCGGGTCTGCATCGGGCGCGAACCCGAGTGGGTGGACGTGCGCTCGGCCGCGTTGACACCGGCCATCCCACCGCGCCACCCGTGGCACACGGCCAGGGCCAGCGCGTCGGCGGCGTCCGCGGGCCGCGGCGGGGCGTCCAGGCGCAGGATGCGCACGACCATGCGGTTCACCGATTCCTTGTCCGCGGAGCCGTCCCCGGTGACCGCGGCCTTGACCTCGGACGGGGTGTGCCACGCGACCGGGATGCCCCGCGCCGCGGCCGCGGCGATCACGACGCCCGTGGCCTGGGCCGTGCCCACGACCGTGGGAGCGTTGTTCTGCGCGAACACGCGTTCCACGGCCACGACTGTCTCTTATAAACATCA
>NZ_LZMM01000032.1:0-4470 GCF_001665945.1 Kocuria sp. ICS0012
TTGTTTGTTCTGGTTTCTTCACGCCCCTCTATATCCACACCCCCCCGGGGCCGGGGGGGGGGGGGGCGGGTGTGGTCGCCATCCCCCCCTTACCAACCCCCCCCCCCCCCACTACCGGGTGAGCAAGATCAGGAGGCGATCATGCCGTGGGGGTCGATGATGTACTTCTCCTGCGAGCTGTTGTCGAAGGCCGCGTAGGCCTGAGGAGCATCGTCAAGGCCGATGACCTTGGTCTGCAGCATGTCCGACAGGTACGGCATGCGGTCCCACAGGATCGCCTGCATCAACTCGTAGTTGTAATGCATGATCGGCGCCTGGCCAGCGGTGATCTTCGGGGACTTGATCCAGGCGTTGCCGAATTCAATCGGGTAGATGCCGTTCTGCTCGTCCTTGGAATCCGCCAGGGGGTCAGGCCCGTAGATGCCGATGATGCCGGTGGCGCCTCCCGCACGGGTAACGTCGATCACCTGGTTGATCGCATAGGCCGGATCCTCTTTGTCCGCGTCCTTGCCGATGCCGTGAGCTTCGGTGCCGACGTAGTCCACGGCGCAGTCGACCATCGGCTCGCCAAGGATCTTTTCGATCTGGTCCTGCAGCGGGACATCCTCGTTGAGGTCAATGGTTTCGCAACCGTTGCGCTTCATCAGGGCCAAGCGATCCTTATCATGGTCGCCGACGATGATGCAGGACGCCCCCAGCAGGCGCGCAGCTGCGGCGCCGCAACGGCCCACGGGGCCGGCCCCCGCGATGTAGACAGTGGACCCGGGCTTGGCGCCGGCCTCCATGAGGCCGTGGAAGGCAGTCGGGAGGATGTCAGAGAGAAGCGCCAGATCGCGGATCTTCTCCATGGCCTGGTCACGGTCCGGGAACTTCAGCAGCTGGAAGTCCGCATAGGGAACAAACAGATACTCGGCCTGTCCGCCGTCCCAGCCGCCCAGGTTGAAGCCGTAGGCAGCGGAATCGGCGTCCGGGTTGCAGGTCTGGCAGACCTCGGTACGACCGTTGCGGCAGTTGCGGCAGCGGCCGCAAGCCACGTTGAAGGGAACCGAGACCAGGTCGCCTTCCTTCAGGAACTCGACGTCAGAGCCGATTTCCACGACTTCCCCGGTCATCTCATGCCCCATGACCATGCCTTCCGGGGCGGGGAAGGACCCGCGGTAGATGTGGAGGTCACTACCGCAGATGTTGGAAGCCACGATCTTCAGGACAACACCGTGGGGTGCCTTCTTGCCGTTGGGCATCTGGAGCTTCGGGAAGTCCAGATCCTCAACCTGCATGTTCTTCACGCCGCGGAAGACGACGGAACGGTTGCCTGCCATGCTCTTCACTCCTTCTTGAGTTCTCACACCGGGGCCCGGGGAGACTCGATCCAGCCCCAGTCCTGAGGCTTCTCTCAGTAAACCATAGGCCTCGCACAACCTAAATCGACCCCCAGGGGCCTCGTGGGGAGGGAGGCGTCCTGGACGAATCCACGTTCTGCATGACGCAAAATGTCGATATTGCCGATGCCTTGGCTTGGTGAGAGATTCCGATTATTTCGGGCGAATAGCTCAATGCGCGCCTTTGACATACATGTCAAACACCCCTATGGGTGTAATTTTCACGCATTTCTCACCCAAAATGTTCATGTTACGAACCCCGCGGATTCAGGCCCTGCGGACTCACGCACACACCACCCCCGAGTGTGCTCCACCCTCCCCGGCCCGTAGCCTGACGGGGTGACGCCAGCTTCCCCACCACCGGCCATGGACCGCCTGCGGATCACCCGAGCGCGCATCGCGGTGTCCCTGCTGTTCCTCACCAACGGCGCGATCTTCTCCAATCTGTTGCCCCGCTTGCCCGAGATCAAGGACATGTACGACCTGTCCAACGCCCTGTACGGGTTCGCGCTAGTCGCGTTCCCCATCGGAGGTGTGGTGGCGGGCCCCCTGCCAGGCCCCATCCTGCGGAGGTTCGGAACGGCGCGCGTCGCCGTGGTGGGTTCGATCCTGCTCGCCACCGCAGTGTTCGTGGCCGGATCCGTTCCCCTCGTGGCCGTGTTCTGGATCGGATTGTTCGTCGCGGGCATGCTGGACGCCCTCGTGGACACAGCGCAGAACGCGCAAGGACTGCGAGTACAACGCCTCGCCGGAACCTCCATCATCAACTCCATGCACGCCCTGTGGAGCGTGGGTGCCGTGATCGGCGGCCTCATGGGCACCGCCGCCGCAGCCATGAACCTACCCCTGCCTTGGCACTTCTTGATCAGTGGTGTCATCTTCGCGGCCGTGGCGGCCTTCGCCATGCGCTGGGCCGTCCCCGATGACCACGCGGAACACGCCGCCACCCAGGCCGAGAACGCCCCCCTGGACACCGCCGGGATACCCAAGCTCCCGCGTAGCGCGGGAGTGGCCGCGCTCGCGCTGCTGCCGATCGCCGTCGTCGCCATGTCCGGGGTGCTCGTGGAAGACGTGGGCTCCAACTGGTCCGCCGTCTACCTGCGGGACGCCCTGGGCGCACCCGTGGGCATGGTGGGGCTCGGCTACGTCAGCCTGGTGGGCGCGCAGTTCGTGGGTCGCCTTTTGGGGGACAGGCTGATCGACGCGTTGGGCGCCGTGCTGGTCACGCGCATCGGGGGCGTACTGATCTTCGTGGGCCTGGGCGCCGTGGCGCTCGCGCCGACACCGTGGGTGGCCCTGGCTGGGTTCGCCCTCGCGGGTTTTGGCTGCGCGACCATGGTCCCCAACGCCTATGCCGCCGCAGACCGCGCCCCCGGCCTGAAACCCGGCACGGGACTCACCCTGGTGAGCTGGTGCATGCGCATCGTGTTTGTGCTCTCGCCCCCGCTGATCGGCCTCTTCGCCGATGCCGCCGGGTTGCGGACCGCGCTGTTCGTCTTCCCGCTCATGGGCCTGTTCGCGTTCCTCTTCGCGGGCGCCCTGCGGGTGCGTGCCCGGCGTTGAAACCTCCTAGTCGGCGAAAGGTCAGTACCCGTACGATCGGAGCATGACTTCCACCGCGGGACGCACCCGCCCCGACCAAGTCCTCTCCTTCCTGCGCTCGGGCTACCTCTTTGCCTCGCGCGTACGACGTCGCACGGGCGTCTCCCCGGAGTCCGGCGCCCCGGTGAGCATGAACCTGCTGGGCAAGCGCTCGGTCCTGGTGCGCGGGGAAGAAGGGGTGGACCTCTTCTACGACACCTCCCGCATGAAGCGCCACGGCGCCATGCCCCTGTTCATCCGCGGCCCACTCTTCGGGTCGGGTGCCGTCCACGCCCTGGACGGGGACGCCCACGCCGCACGTAAGAACCAGATGGCGGACATGGCCTACGAGGACGAGCGGGTGGCCCAGTACAAGCCGTTCGTGGCCGAGGAACTCGAGATGCTCATCCGTGAATGGACCTCCCCCGGCAACGTCTACGACGGCACGGCCCTGGCCTTCGGCCGTGCGTCCTTCCGCTGGGCCGGGATCCCGTGGAGCCGCCAGGAGATGGACCGGCAGGCCCGCCGCATGAGCCGTCTGCTGGACACCTTTGGGCGCCCCGCCACGCACCCGATCTCATGGTTCGAGCGATTTCGCCTGGATCGCACGTTCACGCAGCTGATCCACGGGGTGCGTTCGGGCACCGTGGCCGCCGACCCGGATTCGGTGCTCGCCCACATGGCGCGTCTCGTGGACGAGAACGGTGGCCTCGTGGACGAGAAGACCGCCGCGGTGGAGTTGCAGAACCTCACCCGCCCCAACGTGGCGGTGGCTCGCTTCGCGGCTTTCGCCGGGGCAGCACTCGTGGAGCACCCGGAATGGGCCGCCCGTATCCACGAGGCGTCCCAAGCACGGGGTGGTTCTCTGCTCGACATCCCGGAGGCCGTGGCCTTCGCCCAGGAGGTCCGCCGCGTCTACCCGTTCGTCCCGATGCTCCCCGCCGAGGCCACCGCGGACACTGCGATCAAGGGCTGCCCCATCCACAAGGGTCAGCGCGTGCTGATCGACATCCTGGGCACCAACAACGATCCCGCCTCGTGGGAGCGCGCCGGCACCTTCGACCCCGAACGCTTCATGGGGGTCGACGACGCCGAGGCCATCCGCACGTTCATCCCCCAGGGCGGTGCCGAGGTCCGTACGGGCCACCGCTGCCCCGGTGAGAAGATCGCGGTGACATCCCTGTCCGCGGCCGTGGTGGCACTGGCCCGCCCGAACGTGGAACTGGGCACCGACCCGGACGACCTCACGTTCTCGTGGACCCACATGCTGACCCGCCCCGCTACGGGCATGCGGGTGCGTGCCGCCCACTGATCCACCCGAGCGAACCGAAGGGCCACCCCCCCGGGGCGCGGGGGGGCCCTTCGGGTAAGAACCTCTATGTCCGGAACACCGGGGTGTCACCCGCCGCTGTGGGCGGGAAGGGCCCGGCACCGGCCAGGGAACGGTTTGGGGGCGGAACGGGGGCGGGGGGAACCCACACCCACGAGCAACCCCCCACCCCCCCCAAGA